>JAZNLD010000103.1:0-7293 GCA_045578925.1 Clostridia bacterium | reverse complement strand
AGCAAGCAAAAACCCTGAAAAACTAAGTTTTCAGGGTCATTACTAGTAGATAAAAGTTATATTTTTCTTTAACAAATCAAGCGGCAAAACCACAAACAGTACGAAATATATATCCTACATTTGCTTGCGGTTGACCGACTTTTTCGATGTCGTATTATTTCATTTCGCGTCTGCCTTCCATAGCCCTCGACAGCGTCACCTCATCGGCATATTCAATATTACCGTCAACGGGAATTCCGTGTGCAATACGCGTCACGGTTATGCCCATTGGCTTTAAAAGTCGTGCTATGTACGTTGCAGTAGCCTCGCCCTCAATAGTCGGGTTGGTTGCCATAATAACTTCGGTAACCTCACTCGTAAGACGTGGAAGAAGCTCTTTTATCTTGATGTCATCGGGGCCGATATTATCCATCGGCGAAATTGCACCGTGCAAAACATGGTAAAGTCCATTGTACTCCCTTGTTTTTTCAAGAGCCGTAACATCCTTGGGGCTTTCCATTACACAGATGACATTTCTGTCGCGGCGGGAAGATGAACAGATATCGCATACATCTTTATCGGTAAGATTCTGACATTCCTGACACAAGTGGACGTTCGCTTTTGCTTTGTGAATAGCATTTATAAAACGCTCTGCCTTTTCAGACGGCATATTCATCATATGAAAAGCAAGTCTTACCGCGCTTTTATGCCCGATACCGGGGAGTTTATTAAATTCGTCTATAAGCTCCTGTAATGAAACGGGATACATCTACATCAACTCCTGAAAAGGAAAATACTCTTAAAGGGGATTATTAAGGGGAAACTCCCCTTAATATCGGAAAGCGTCAAAACAGGGGGCGTGCACCTCTGTTTTGACTCCTTGAAAGGGCTGGCACGGTGAGTGCCGCGCGAGCGAAAGCCCTTCGCTCGCAACGAATGCTTTTGCGAAGCAAAACTTTTGTTGCGAAAGGATGGCGTTGCCATCCGCAATTAAAAGAGTCCGGGGATACTCATTCCGCCTGTAAGACCTTTGAGGTTGTTTGCCTGTGCCTCATCAGTTTTACGAAGAACCTCGTTAACTGCAGAAACAATCATATCTTCAAGCATTTCTACATCTTCGGGGTCAATTGCATCGGGAGAAATCTTGATTTCAAGAATTTCCTTGCTGCCGCTTGCCTTAACACTTACAGCTCCGCCACCAACACTTGCTTCGAATTCCTGAGCGTTAAGAGCCTCCTGAGCCTTGAGCATTTCTTCCTGCATTTTCTGGGCCTGCTTGATCATATTGTTCATATTACCCATGCCACCCATACCCATATTTCTGGGGAAACCGCCTTTTGCCATATTAAAACATCCTTTCGTTTTGTTATTCAATATTTGTAATCGGAAGATTCATAATATCATCCAACGGATCGTGTTCTTTTTTCTGTGAAGTGAATGAAAAATCACTCTCAAGTCTTGCCACGGTATTTGCATCAAGACCCGTATGCGCCTTTACCGCGTTGTTGATGTCGGAAATTCCGTCCTGCACCATATCGCAAAGCGCTCTTCCTCCGTCGTCGGGGAAGGTAAGTGCGAGCTTTCCGTTTTCCTCACGAAGCTCGGCATTTCCAAGTGCCGTGAAAAGCAAAATGCTTCCTGAAAGGTCATTTAAAATCTCAGGCCACGCACCCTTTATCTTTGAAAGGAACTCACTCGGAGGAATATCCTTTTTCAAAGCAGGCTTGGGAGCATCTTCCTTTTTCTTTTCGGGTGCTTTTTTCGGAGCAGTATTTGCAGAAACGGTAACATTTACCGCACCGCTTTCAATTTTCCTTTCAAGCTCGGCAATTCTTGATAAAAGAGCATCAATGCTCATATCGTTATTCTTGGAACATAATTTTATAAGCGCACTTTCAAAAACTGTTCTGGGACTTGTCATAAACCTTGCCACGGAGATAGCTTCGGAAAGAACCTTTATCGCGTAAAGAAGTCTTTCAGTGGAAAAACCCTTTGCAATAGCTTCAAGTCTTTCGTACTCATCATCATCAAAATCGCTTCTTGATTTTCCCGAAACGGATATTATCAGCATATCACGCATTGCGCGGATAAGGGTTTCCATAAACGGGGACAGGTTTTTACCGCGTGAGCACACATTGTCGATACACTCAATAACGCCCTTGACACTGTAATCGGCGATATATGAGCAAAGCTCAATTGCCGTATCATTTTCGGCTCTTCCAAGGAAATCGGACACAAACTCTGTATCAATCTCTCTACCCGATGCGATACATGGCTCAAGCGCGGAAAGTGCATCACGGAGAGAGCCGTCTGCGTGCGATGCAATCATACGCAGCGCCTTTTCCTCTGCCATAATGCCCTCTGCATTACAGATGTAATCAAGTCGTGCATAAATGTCGTCGGGGGTAATTCTCTTAAAATCAAAACATTGACAACGTGAAGAAATCGTGCCGAGCACCTTATTCGCCTCAGTCGTCGCAAGTACGAATTTTACGTGTGCGGGCGGTTCTTCAAGAAGTTTCAAAAGTGCGTTGAATGCATCGCGGCTGAGCGCGTGCACTTCGTCAATGATGTAAACCTTGTACCTGGTGATAGCGGCGGTATAGCTTGCCTCTTCACGAAGCGAGCGGATGTTTTCAACACCGCTGTTACTTGCCGCGTCAATTTCGATAATGTCCATAATACTGCCGTTTTCAATACCCTGACAAGTCGCGCAGCGGTTACAGGGATTGCCGTCAACAGGACTTTCGCAGTTTATGGCTTTACTGAGTATTCTTGCTGTAGAGGTTTTGCCCGTTCCGCGTGTTCCGCAGAAAAGGAAAGCATGGCCACA
Source organism: Clostridia bacterium (assembly GCA_045578925.1). GTDB lineage: Bacteria > Bacillota > Clostridia > UMGS1883 > UMGS1883 > UMGS1883. Next base: position 4,481 of record JAZNLD010000103.1, on the reverse strand, counting down.
CACGTTATTTTTTATTTCGTTTTTTATAGTCTGGGTAACATGTTGCTGCCCGACAACATCATCAAAAGTCTTCGGACGCCATTTTCTGTAAAGAGTCTGATGCTCCATGCAAATACCTCCTTTATAAGTAAAGGGATAAAAACAAAATGTTTTATCCCTTAAAAATCATTAAAATCCGTCAAAAACGGGGGCGTGTACCTCGGTTTTGACTCCTTTCAAGGGCTGGCACGGTGAGTGCCGCGCGAGCGAAAGCCCTTTACTCGCAACGAATGCTTTTGCGAAGCAAAACTTTTGTTGCGAAAGGATGGCGTTGCCATCCGTTTTTTTGCCGTACGCCCCGAAATCGACGCATCTTTATATGCGGAAATCATCCAGTTAGCTCGGATCAGGCACCCTCGCGGCACATGACGGTTACCGCTTATTGCTGCTCGGTTCCCCGCCTGACAAGGTTCACGGGCCGCCATTGCGCAAGACCCAATCGTCAACACTACTTAAATGCTCCAGCCATACAAAAAAACGCCTCAATCGGGGACATAACCTCCGCTATAGCGGATTGCGGATACAGGGCACCGCTACCTCCCCGGCCGGTACGACCATATGAGTATAACACAGACAGGCAAATTTATCAATAGTTTTTGAATAAAAAAACTTTACTATCCCGTTTTTTTGTGGTACAATGGGGTAAACAATATGAAAATACTACTATTTTTATATACAAGGAGTGTTACCATGAGCGCAGAACAGACAATTTTTACTTATAAGGGGAAACCCATGGTTCGTCGTGGAGATGTAATCTACTATGGCGATATGAAAGAAAAATATATTATCGTATTCACAATCAAGTCCAAGAAAAAGGTTGGTGACCTTGAAGTTGCCGACAATGTGTCAATTGATTTATGCACTAACCGCGGAGTTGGTAAGGAAAAGGTAATAAAGAAGGCAAGCCGTGAAAGCCTTTTTGAAGCAATTGATATTGCGGAATTCTGGCTTGAAGACGCAATAGAAAACGGATAAGACAACTTTGCAGAGTTATTGACGTATGTCAATAACTCTGTTTTGTAAAGCAGAGGAGTGGTTTTTATGTTAAAAGAACAAAATTATACAATGCTTGCAGACTTTTATGAATTTACAATGGCGAACGGATATTTTATGCATGGAGACAAGGATAAAATTTGCTATTTTGACCTTTATTTCCGATCCGTTCCCGACGATGGCGGTTTTGCCATTATGGCGGGAACAGAGCAGGTTGTAGAATATCTGAATAACCTTAAATTTGATGACGAGGACCTTGAGTATCTTCGCAGTAAAAAGCTTTTTGACGAAACATTTTTAACATATCTTAAAAACTTTAAGTTCGAGTGTGATGTATGGGCGATGCCTGAAGGAACGCCTGTTTTCCCCAATGAACCGCTTGTTATTGTCCGCGGACCTGCTATACAGGCGCAGCTCGTTGAAACAATGCTTCTGCTTCTTGTAAATCATCAGACTCTTATCGCAACCAAGACTAACAGAATTGTCCGTGCGGCTGACGGTCGCGCAGTTATGGAATTCGGTTCTCGTCGCGCTCACGGTGCAAGCAGTGCTATCCTGGGTGCAAGGGCGGCGTACATTGCTGGCTGTGTAGGTACTGCAAATACGCTCAGCGATGAACTTTACCAGATTCCTGCACTCGGCACGATGGCACATAGCTGGGTACAGATGTTTCCGACAGAATACGATGCTTTCCGTGCGTATGCCGAGGTTTATCCTTCAAGCTGTACATTACTTATTGATACGTACAATGTACTTAAAAGCGGACTTCCCAACGCAATAAAAGTATTCAAGGAAGTCGTTGTGGCAAAGGGCTTCAGACCCAAGGGCGTTCGTATTGACAGTGGTGACATCACATACCTTACCAAGAAAATCCGCAAGGAACTTGATAAAGAAGGCTTTAACGACTGTGCAATTGTCGTGTCAAACTCTCTTGATGAATATATTATCCGTGACACTCTTTCAAACGGTGCGCAGATTGATTCTTTCGGTGTAGGTGAAAGACTTATTACCGCAAGAAGCTGGCCTGTTTTTGGTGGCGTGTACAAGCTTGTCGGTGTTGAGGAGGACGGAAAAATCACTCCCAAAATCAAAATCAGCGAAAACGCAGCAAAAATCACAACTCCCGACTTCAAGCAGGTTTACAGACTTTATGATAACGAAACGGGCAAGGCTATTGCCGATGTTATGACTCTTCACGACGAGGTAATCGACGATACAAAGCCTTATGTAATCTTTGACCCGATTCATACATGGAAAAAGAAAACTGTAACAAACTTTACCGCAAGAAAACTTCTTGTGAAAATTTTTGAAAAGGGCGAGCAGACTGCAACCCTTCCTGAGCTTTCTGAAATCCGCGAATATTGTAAAGAGCAGGTTGAAACAATATGGGATGAAGTTAAGCGTTTTGAAAATCCGCATACTTATTATGTTGACCTTTCACCAAAACTGTGGAAGGTTAAGAATGAACTTCTTGAAAAATATTCTAACTGAGGGTGCTGAAAAACGGCACCGACCACAAAACGAAAAAATAATTAAAAAGTGCTTTTATATAAAAATTTGTCAAGGTGTCTTTGAATGGATGCGGTAGAAATCCGCTCTGCGAATTTCAAACTACGCGTTTTGTTACACGCAAACAGAACCTCTCGCCGTACCATTGTACGCCGTCGGGATTGTCCTGCGGACTTCTGTTTGTGTGTTCTGCACCATTTTTGAGCACCCTTTATTTACCAAGTAAAAACGGCACCGACCACACTATTATAAATGTTAAAATCACTTCGGAGGAAAGATAATGTACGAACTTACAGATCCGAAAATAATTAAATATCTTTGTTCAAAATACGGCTTTACATTCGCCAAAAGTATGGGCCAGAACTTCATAACAGACCCGTCCGTTCCGCTTGCAATGGCACAGGATGCTACCGAATCTTCGCAGGGCGTAATTGAAATAGGTCCCGGCTTCGGAACACTTACCGCACCTCTTGCAACAATGGCGCAGAAGGTTGTTTCAATTGAACTTGACAAGCGTCTCCAGCAGGTTCTTTCCGAAACGCTTGCAGGCTTTGATAATGTATCTTTTATCTGGGAAGACTGTCTTAAGGTTAATCTTTGTGAGCTTATCGAAAAAGAATTTGACGGTATGGATGTAAGTGTGGCGGCAAATCTTCCTTATTATATAACTACTCCGATTATAATGAATCTTCTTGAAAGCAGACTGCCTTTTAAAAAGGTTGTCGTTATGATTCAGAAGGAAGTTGCCGAAAGACTTTGTGCCAAGGCTGGAAGCAAGGACTACGGTGCAATCAGCATCACTACACAGTATTTTTCAAAACCGCAGATTATTAAAAATGTTCCTGCAGGTGCATTTATCCCTGCACCAAAGGTTGACAGTGCCGTTGTAAGTATGGAGATACTTGAAACACCGTCAGTTACTCCCAAGGATGAAAAACTTTTCTTCAAACTTATCAAGGCGGCATTTTCCCAACGCAGAAAGACTCTTGTAAATGCACTTTCGTCAAGCGGAGCATTTGGTACAAAGGAAGAAGTAGGCAAAGCAATTGAAGAATTGAATTTCTCTCCGACCGTAAGGGGAGAGGCACTTTCGATAGAGCAATTTTGCGCTCTTTCCGATTATTTTACAAAGTAATAAAGGTGGGTAACCTTCAAAAGAGGCTACCCACTTGATTTTTTGAAAAAGAAATAAAAAAACAGTAGACAAATAGCTTTTTATAATATATAATGTTAAGCAGGAAAATTTGAGTTTTTGAAAGGAGTTTTATAATATGACAGAAAACAAAAAAGTTCTCACATGGCTTGAAGAAATGAAAGCCCTCTGTAAACCCGCAAATGTAGTATGGATTGATGGTAGCGAGCAGCAGCTTGAAGCACTTCGCGCTGAAGCAGTAGCAACAGGCGAAATGATTAAGCTCAACCAGGAAAAGCTTCCCGGATGTTACTATCACAGAACAGCTGAAAATGACGTTGCTCGTGTAGAGGACAGAACTTTCATCTGTACAGAAACTGAAGAAGAAGCAGGCCCCATCAACAACTGGATGGCTCCCGCTGAAATGTATGCTAAGCTCAATGCTCTCTATGACGGTAGCATGGAAGGCAGAACAATGTATGTAATCCCCTATTCAATGGGCCCTGTTGGTTCACCCTTCTCAAAGATCGGTATCGAACTTACAGACAGCATCTACGTTGTTCTTAACATGGACATCATGACAAGAGTTGGTAAGGATGTTATCGACGCTCTTGGTACAGACGGTGACTTCGTTAAGTGTCTTCACGCTAAGAAGGATGTAAATCCTGACGAAAGATATATCGTTCATTTCCCCCAGGACAACACAATTATGTCAGTTAACTCTGCTTACGGCGGTAACGTACTTCTCGGTAAGAAGTGCTTCGCTCTCCGTATCGCTTCATACCAGGGTATGAAGGAAGGCTGGATG
>JAZNLD010000102.1:0-1844 GCA_045578925.1 Clostridia bacterium | reverse complement strand
AACATTGAGCACCTCTGTAATAACGCAGGCACCAATAAGACTTTCGTAAAATTCTTTCTTTTCCGGATGCTTTTTCATAAGACATTTAAGCTCGTCTATCAGTTCATGCGCCCTGTTGATAAAATCGGAATGTGGAGTTTCAGGTTCAATAAGTTCCAGCTTGGTGTTTTTATGACTAACGAGATTGTCAGAATACCAAAGTGTAAGATAGTACATACTCGCGTTGAATGTAAGAACTGCTATCCTGCCTGTTATTTTCCTCATATTTACTTCTGTTTCGCCATAAATAAGCGCGCTGAAGGTTTTTTCGAATTCTTCACCTTTAACTACTGAATCAGTATTCCAGGAAAGATTTGCGCACGCGCATATACTTAACAGATTGCAGTTAAAGTCGCACCAATGTCCTCTGTCTCCCCATATTGTATTTATAATTCCTGTTGCACCGTATTTTTTGGCATATGCAACTGTATTTATGATATTAGGCAAGGCCGCACCCGGTCTTTCTATCGGGCCATTGAAGCTTGAGGTTGAGGGAACCGCTACAAAGTTGAGCCCCTGCTTTTGAAGCACGCTGTACCTATCCTCGTTGGGCTGTTTATCATAATCCCAATGATACATAATTGCATTATCGCTTTTAATCAAAAATCCATTTTCGTGATTTTGTATCATATCATCGGCAATGAGTGCAGTCTTATTATATTTCTTCAGATATTTACAGATTTCATCCACGAATCCGCAATATGATTCTATTACATTACATCCTTTATTTCTTCCCTTGCCTAAATCCCACGATTCGTCTACACCGGGGATATAGATTTCATACGGGAAAACATCCACAAGCTGATCAATAAAGCTTTTTACAAGTTCAAGGCTTTCGGGATTTGAAATATCTATTGTATGATGCATCATTCTTTCCTTCCAGAGATGATTCTCGGGAACGAAATTTTCAAGTTCGCAAAGGTGTTTATACTTTTCACTCTGCAACAATCTGTACTGGTGACCAAACATTGCAACATAAGGAATAACATCTATGTAAAGAAGACGGCAATATTCAACAAACTCTTTTAACTCAGCAGGATTGAGCGATTCAAAATCCGCTACAATTCCCTCAAATTCACGAAAAGCAAATGAATGCTCGAAATAGAGTGCGATTTTATTGATTTTCAAAAAGGCGCACATATCCGCCATTTTTTTAAGGCCCGTGAGGCTCGGCACTCTTCCTCGTGTGGTGTCGTTTTGCAATCCGCGGAAAGGAAAGTCGGGTTTATCGTAAATTTCACAGTATGGAAAACCTTTTTCTGTATAGACTATCTGTCTCAATGTCTGTATAGCATAAAAAGCTCCGCGCGCATCACCCGCGCAGATTTTTATACCTTCAGCATCGATTTTGATGGAGTATTCCTCGCAATCGGTATATTCTGCGTCTTTGATAACAGTAAGATTAATATTGGCGTTTTCTTTACAATTATCTTCGGTTTCCTTTTCAAGTATTCCGAAAATATATTTCACCTGCTCACTGCAAAGTTCTCCAAAATCTGCAGTGAATGAAGTTGCGTTCAAAAATCCATTCACAACTGAAATCTTTTTTGGTACCGGTAATAAATACATATTAAATCCCCCTGTTAGAACGAATTTAACCTTGTTAAATTTATTTTAACACATTATACATAAATACAACAATCAATTTTTCTATGTTTTTTGTATATTTTTCAAAAGAAGATATATTATTATACGCAATTTTCATAAAACAAAAGAACCTTCTCTGCAGAAGGTTCTTTTCAGCGTGTCGATAAACCTATCGACGCGCTGGCAGACGAGGAAAAAGAAAGGTAAATCTGTTCAAG
>JAZNLD010000101.1:0-15251 GCA_045578925.1 Clostridia bacterium | reverse complement strand
TTTCGAGTAGATTTTGGTGCGGAAGAGGCAGTAAGGCTTTGTGCCTTACAAGGATGACAAGCCGAAAGATACCGAAATTCCACCGTTTAAGGCAGGTTCGGACTACTCTCTTTCGGTTATGCACTTTTGGTTATGCCAGTTTTTCGATTTTTGTAATCGAAAGCTCGTAAGCCGTTCTCTGCTCGGTTTCCTCATCGGAAATTCTTTTGTTGTAGTTTCTTGATTGAAGTCTGCCCCAGAGCATAACATTGCTTCCCACTTCAAGATTTTCACTGTAGACGGCGTTTCTTCCCCACGCTATTGCAGGGATATAATCAGAACGATTAAAAGCTCTGTTCACTGCTACAATAAGGTCGGTAATTTCCCTGCCGAATGGTGTGCGTCTGTAAATCGGTGCTTTGCATATAAATCCGTTTATGAAAATTTCGTTGGGATTTTCTTCGTCATCTTCACACGCAGGGGCAATTCCCTTGGCAAAGACGGTAAGAATAAGACGGGTCTTAAGAGCAGTATATTTATTGTAACTGCGCAGTTGTCCCTTTACCTTTATTTTATTCCCCTGTGCAACCAGCATACCGTCAAGCTGATGTTCGGAAATGGTTACGGGAAGAACATCGTCATTCTGCGAAAGTCTGGGGACGCGAAGCATAAAAGTATAGAATTTTTCGTTGAGAACGCTGTGACTGTAAATCGCCTCCGTTTCAACTGTGCCTGTTAAAGTGATTATATTATTTTCCAAGTCGTACAACTCCTTTTATATGTATGTTTCTAATTATATTCAGCTTTGAGGATATATATACCAAAAATAATATGAATATCTGATATTATTCTATACATACATATAAAAGAGGTGGTTATTATGATTTTTATTCCTCGCAGAAAAATCGTGGTTTTTATGATTTTTACTGCTTTATTGTCATTTCTTACCTTAATAAGCCATCACAGAAGCACCGATGTTTTCGGCGAAGCATTTACAAAACGTATAATTATTGATGCGGGGCATGGACTTCCAGACGGCGGTGCAGTCGGTATGAACGGCACAATAGAAAGTAGCGTAAACCTGGAAATAGCCAGGAAAACAAAAAAGCTTTTAGAAAAAAAGGGGTATACAGTTATTATGACGCGAAAAGGCGAAGATTCAATCAGCGAAGATGCAGACAGCATAGCACAAAGAAAGAAAAAGGATATGAGCAAAAGACTTGAAATAATAAATTCATCGGGAGCAGATATGTTTGTCAGCATTCATATGAATAAATTTCCCTCCTCCGAATACCGCGGGGCGCAGGTTATTTATTCCGCAAATTTTGCGGAGTCCGAAATACTTGCGGGACTTATCCAGCGCGAGCTTCACAAAATAGCCGAAAACAAGTCAAAGAGAGAGCATCTTAAAGCACCGGACGGGATTTTTTTGCTTAAAAAGGCACTCGTTCCCGCAGTTATTGTAGAGTGCGGATTTCTCTCTAACTTTGATGAAGAAAAGCTTCTCAACACCAAGGAGCACCAGCAGGATATTTCAAAAGCAATCGTAGATGGTATAGGAAAATATTATGAAAGGAATGCCGAAAATGAAAATATTCGTAACTGATAAATATCGTGTTCTGACTTTTATGCTTATATGCTCAATAATAGGATTCGGAGCTTTTTTAAGCAATAATTCAGCCACAACTGTTTCAAACACCCGGAGAATTATCCCGATTTACAATGTTGAACGCGACGATGGTAAAATTGCCATCACTTTTGATTGTGCGTGGGGCTGTGAAGATATTGACTCTATTTTAACTACACTTAAAAGTCATAACTGTCACGCCACATTCTTTGTGCTTGGAACATGGGCAGAGAAAAACAGCGATGCTATGAAAAAGATTGTGGCAGATGGTCACGAAATAGGAAATCATAGTTATAATCACACACATTACACCACTTTTTCCCGCGAAAAAATGATTGAAGACATAAAAAAAGCGAATGATGCTATAAAAAACTCGTGCGGAGTAGCACCCGTTCTTTTCCGCGCACCTTCGGGGGATTATAACAACACCGTAATTGAGGTGTGCCACAGCTTTCGGATGGAATACGTTCAATGGTCGATTGATAGTTTGGATTGGCGTGGCTTAAACTGCGAGCAGATGTTAGAACGTATTATCCCCAAAACAAAGTCAGGCGATATTCTTCTTTTCCATAACGATACCGCCCACACCGCCGAAAGCCTTGACAGAATTTTAACTGAGCTTGAGAAAAAGGGATTTAGCTTTTTAAAGGTCAGCGATTTAATTTATAAAGACAATTATACGATAGACCATACGGGCAAACAAATAAAGAACTAACTAAAGCGGTCAGGGATTCAAAAGGAATCCCTGACCGCTTTAAGACGAACAAATTATTTTTTAGTTTTAGCTATTTATTCTTCCGGAATCAAATTAACAAGCACTAATTCAGGTCGATTAAAAATTCTTGGAAGTCTGGTGCTTTCCCTTGCTAATCCACGACTTACGATTAGCTTTTTTCCGTCAAAATCATATATACCACCTGCAAGCTTCGGGAAAAAGCCCTGATTTGGTGCATATAAACCGTTCATTATATAGGGAATTCTGAATTGTCCTCCGTGAGCATGCCCCGATAAAACTGCATCAAAATCATATTCAAAATACTTTTCTGCATTTTCAGGACGATGTGCAAGAAGCAGGTTAAATTTAGTTTGTTTTACACTTTTTCCAATATCTTTAAGCTGTTCTTCCCAAGTTTTATAAGAAGCACCATTTTTATCTACTTCGGGATCATCAATTCCCGAAATAGCAATCACATTTTTATCAACTTTGAGTTCATCAAAAGCGCCCCTGAGTACAGTTACTCCTCTTGAAGAAAGATAACCAAATATTTCTTCCATTCGGCCACTCCACCACTCGTGATTTCCGCTTACATAGTAAAGTTTATACTTTTCAGCCAACTCATCAATGAAAAGGCACGCATTCGCATCTTCTAAAACATCATCGAAAATGTCACCGCCTAAGAGCAATGCATCAGGTTGATATTTTTCTATTTCATAAAGGAGTTTACTTTGATTTTTCCCATAACGACAAGAATGCAAATCTGTCACTAATGCCAGTTTTATCTCTCCAGTTATTTTTGTACTTTTTATAGTATATGTAACTGTCTTTAACCTTACATCAAAAGCAAGCATCAATATGCTGACAGTCAGGATTATACAAAGAATAAACACACTTTTTTTCATCGGATTACCTCATTACTCATTTTTATAGCCGTTTTTGTTAAGAAGTTTCAAACTATCTTTCATATTTTTATACTGTGAATCAGTCAGTTTCTCCTTGCTTATTTTATACTTATTATTTGGAGTCAGTTTACTTACCCAAAATCCTTCAGTATAGTATTTTTCAATAACATCAAGAGCTATTTCATTCATTTCTTTGCTATCAGTTGCTTCCCCTATTTTTCTGCCCTGAACATTATTTAACAAATCACACAACTCATCTGCTTCAAGCGGATCTGAGAACTCTTTAAAATTAAAATATTGTGGCGAACGTCTTCCACTCAACGCATTTGGATTTTCTTCGTGCGCAAATAAAATTTTTGTTGATTTTAATTTTTGTTTTTAGAAACATTTGTTCGCCTCGTGTTTATCATAGCACATACTAATTCTAAAATCAATGCCACTTTTACCATTTTTTTTGCATTTGGCTTTATATAGCCATTTATAACACCTTTATTTTTGTATCTAATGGTGATAGTTTGGATTGGCGTGGGCTAAATTGCGAGCAGATGTTAGAGCGAATTATCCCCAAAACAAAATCTGGCGATATTCTTCTTTTCCATAACGATACCGCCCACACCGCCGAAAGCCTTGACAGAATTTTAACAGAGCTTGAGAAGAAAGGTTTCTCGTTTTTAAAGGTAAGTGATTTGATTTATAAGGATAATTATACGATAGACCATAGGGGCAGGCAGAAAATATTAAAATAAAGATTGATTATCATTTTATTGTTTGTTATAATCAATTAAGGTGATAATTGATGAAATTGAAAAAGATAAACTTTTTTTCAGACAAAATAGATATAGTACTTCTCGTAAGCAGTATCCTTGCGGCGATTGTAGGTATTTTTGTAATAAACAGTGCTGCATGGACACTTGACGCGCATATCAGACACGTTATCGTGCAGAGCGCTGCTCTGATACTCGGTGTTGGTGCGATGAGTGGTGTAATATTTTTCAGTTACAAGTATTTTGAAAAACTGCGCTTCCTTATTTTTGCGGTCGGAATAGGATTACTTATTCTTGTTCTTGCGATAGGTAAACTTTCACACGGTACTCAGGGTTGGATTGTCCTCGGTCCTATCACACTTCAGCCGTCCGAAATTGCAAAAATCTGTTTTATAATAACGCTGTCGCTTCATATTTCAAAAAGATATGAAAGCATCAACGAAAAGAAAACGCTTATCGGACTTGTCATTCATCTTGTTTGTTATATTGTACCCGTTTTATTACAGCCTGACTTCGGTACTGCGATGGTTTTCGTTGTCATATTCGCATTCGAACTGTTCTTCGCAGGACTTTACAGGAAGTACATTTTCTGGGTTCTCGGTGCAGGAGCAGTTGTTTCTCCGATAATATGGTTTTTGCTCAAGGATTATCAGAAGAACAGAATAATATCTCTCTTCGTCCCTGAAAAAGACCCCACGGGAAGCGGATACCATGTTCTTCAGTCAAAGCTTGCTATCGGAAGCGGTATGTTCTGGGGGCGTGGATACCTGAAAGGGCCTCAGACTCAATACGGATATATCCCGGAAAAGCAGACCGACTTTGTTTTCTCGGTAATAGGCGAGGAACTCGGTCTTATAGGTGCACTTTTTGTAGCGGTACTTCTTCTTCTGATTGTTTATCGTTGCTTTGATAACGCACGAAGCTGTGCACACGATCCCTTCGGCGAAATGATTTGCATAGGTGTCGGCTCTATGATGTTTTTCCATGTGCTTGAAAATATCGGAATGTGCCTTGGACTTATGCCCATTACAGGTATTCCGTTGCCGTTCATCAGTTATGGCGGAAGTAACCTCGTAACCTGCTTTATCGCAGTGGGACTTGTACAGAATGTCCGTATGCGAAGGCGCGCAACAAAGTTCGATTTCGATGTAGAACCAACTCAATAAAAAGAAGCTTTCCGCTTCACCCCTTTCGCGTTCTGACCAAAATTCAAACCGACAAATGTTCCTCGCAAAAAACATATAACTTCCCATACGTCAAAAAAGCAGATTTGAGAAATTCTCAAATCTGCTTTTTCTTTAAAAGTCAAATGTCACTTTATCGCCGTCAAGCTTCAAAACCGCCGAAAAAGGCTTGCCTGTCTTTTTGGATATAAAGCCTTCTATCTTACTGGTTTTGCCGTTTTCAAGAAGCGCCTTCATATTGGAAAGCGATATAACTCTGCCTAAAATAACATTGTTAACGCTGAATTTGCACCCCTCTTTGTAAGAGGCACAGCCATAGCCGAATTTCGTGCGGACAACATTACCTCCGCACAGAGGACATTTACCTGCTACATCGCCGATAAACCCGTCATCTGTATCAGTAGCTTCGGGCATATTTTCTCTTTTGAAAACCTTTTCAATTTCCCTTTGGGTAAGTAAAATACTGTCCTTGACGGTGATTTCACCCTTATACACCTTTTTAAGTGCCTGACCGAGATAGGATGTTTTGTATTTATCCATACTTATCCCCATGCGGATAAGCGATTCTATAAGATTTTCCCCGTCGGGAAGTATCGTGTATACGTCCCTTTTAAGCGATATGTAGTTACTTTTTATCGCATTTTCAATGATGCCTGTTCTCGTAGCCTCAGTACCGAGTTCAAGGCCTTCAAAAATCGCACGGTACTCTTCCTCATCATCCTCGGTTTTTGCGTTTGCCTTATCCTCACGGAAAGGGTTTTTGAGGTAGTTGTTGAGGGTTTCAATCGTATAATGTTTAGGCGGTGATGTTTCCTTCTCCTTGGGAGAAAAAGCAACATCTATAACATCGCCCTTTTCAAGATTGGGAAGTATTTTATCTTTTTTGCCGTATTCGTCGTATTTTGTCCAGCCTGCCTGAAGAATAATAGTACCTTTTAAAGTAAATTCCTCCATACCTCCTACATCTATTTTAATTTCGCTTTTCTGCGCCACACAATCCTCCGCACAGAAAACGGCTACAAAACGACGCATTATAGTTCCGTAAACCTTCGACTCATCTTCAGAAAGCGCCGTCTTTGACGGAATTTTATGAGTAGGAGTAAGCGCGCTGTGTGATTCTATCTTACTGTCATCGAATATGGTTTTCCCGTCCTTGAATTTAACGGGGTAGCCAAGCTTTTCAACTGCGGAAAGGATTTGTTTTACCTTACCTTTTTCCGCAGTTGCCATATATTCCGAGTTCGTTCTGGGGTACGTAACATACCCTTTTTCATAAAGCCCCTGAACAATACGAAGTGACTCGTCCATTGGCATTTTATACTTTTTGCCAAGCACATTCTGAAGCTTTGTAAGAGAAAAAAGCTTGCCTGGGGCAAGAGTGTCCTTCTTTGTCTTTTTGTCGGTTACGACGCCTTTTGCGTCGTTATACTTATCGCAAAGTTCCTGCGCTTTTGAAAGCTCATTTTTATTAAATTTCTGCTTACTTGTAAGTTCTATTTCTCCCCCGCCCTGCTCCGTCATACTGTAAGGAGCATAGTAAATATCGGGTACGAAATTTCTGATCTGCATATCGCGGTCGTAAATTGCCTTGACAATAGGCACAATTACACGACCTACACGCATAAGAGTCCCCGTCTTAAGAGTGGCGTAGCGTGTAAGATTAACCCCGTAAAGCCAATCTATAAAGGTACGTGCATAGCCTTCTTTTGCAAGGTTGTCGTAATGGGTTTCATCTTTCATTTCGGAAAGCCCCTGCATAATTGTTTCGTTCGTCTGGTCAGGAAGCCACAACCTCTTAAACGGCTTGTCCGTTTCGCTTTTCATAACACAGGTTCTGACAATTATTTCACCTTCGCGGTCAGCATCGCCTGCGTTTATTATTTCAGTAACATCGGCGCGGTTACAAAGGTCTTTTATAGTATGAAACTGCTCCAGAACACCACTGTCTACCTTTTTGTCGGGAGTTTTCTTGAGCTCAAACTCAAACTTTTCAGGGAAACACGGAAGGTTTTTCATACTCCAGCGGTTTTCTCCGTCAGGCATCGGCGAATAGTGCTCAATATCGGCAAGCGAGAACAGATGCCCGAAAGCCCAGGTAACAATATAATCCTCACCCTCAAAGTAGCGAGGTGCTTTTTTCATATTCCCTATTGCGCCTGCAATATTTCGCGCAAGACTGGGTTTTTCGGCAATAATGAGCTTCATTTCCATCCTCACAATCTGAATGCATCTTTTATAATTTCCAAATCTGCCTTTTTGGGTATTTTTCCGTTTACATCCGCGTTTATCAGCACAACATCAAAACGCATTTTAGTATCGTAGATATTATTTTTAACCGCATACACTGTAGCGGTTTTTATTATCTTCCTCTGCTTTTCAATTCCTATAGTATCTGCAGGTGAACCAAAATCATTGGTTTTTCTGAGCCTGACCTCAACAAAGCAGGTGTAATCACCGTCTTTTGCGATTATATCAATTTCGCCCATTTTTGAGCGAAAGTTTCTTTCAAGTATCTTATATCCTCTTTTTTTAAGTGCCAAAGCGGCAGCTTCCTCGCCTAATGCGCCAATGGAAACTGCCGTCTTTTTTTTATTATTATACAAATTTCCTGATAAAAGTTTTTCTATGAATTTCACACGGACCAAACTCCTTCAATGCTTCTATATGAGCTTTTGTGCCGTATCCTTTATGCTTTTCAAAGCCGTATTGCGGATATTTTTCTGCCATTTCAAGCATATGCCGGTCACGCGAAACCTTGGCAAGAATTGATGCCGCGGCGATACTCATACTTTTAGCGTCGCCCTTCACCACACATTCGTGGTCGTAATGGCATTCTTTTATACAGTCGCCGTCAACGATTACATAATCAGGCTTTATTTCGAGTGCTTCAATCGCCCTATTCATTGCAATATATGTCGCATTGCGGATATTGAATTCGTCAATTTCCGCCACACTTGCCGTTGCAACGGCATAGGCAAGTGCAACTTCCTTTATTTCGTCAAAAAGTTTTTCGCGTTTCTTTTCCGAAAGTTTTTTCGAGTCATTGAGCCCCTCGATACAAATCCCTTCGGGAAGGATTACCGCCGCTGCATAAACCTCGTCTGCAAGAGGACCGCGACCTGCTTCATCAACGCCTGCAATAGCCGTATATCCTTTTTGGGAAAGAGCTTTTTCTATTTCCCACATTGATTCTATTCTTAAAAGTTCAGCTTCTTTCATATTCTTACTCCAGAGTTATTCTGCCGAGTTTTGCACCGCGAAATTCATCAAGCACCACATTAGCGCCGCGGAGAGTATCAACCTCGTTACCTTTTAATATAAATCCGCGTTTTCTTGAAATGAGTGTCAGAATGTCGTAGCCTGTAAGCCCCTCGGTAAGTTCCACCTTGTAGCGTTCCTTGAGTCTTTCGGGATAGTTTTCCGCCATATATGAACAAAGGTGCGAGCAAAGCTCTTCAACATCAAGCACATCGTCCTTGATGGCGCCTGTAAACGCAAGACGAAGGGCAACATCCTTATCCTCAAACTTGGGCCACAATATACCGGGAGTATCAAGAAGCTCCATCCCGTTTTTAAGGGTTATCCACTGCTTGCCCCTTGTAACGCCTGGTTTATCGCCTGCCTTTGCCGCAGTTTTCCCGTAGAGCTTGTTTATAAACGAGCTTTTGCCGACATTGGGTATTCCGCATACCATAACACGTGCAGGTTTATTGACATAGCCACGCGCCTTATCACGCTCGGTTTTTTCTTTTAAAAGCTCCTTTACTGCATCAAAGACCTTGCCGATACCCTTGGCATCGTTTGAACAGATTGCAATTGCCATAATACCTTCGCTTCTGAAGCGTTCAATCCATTTTTGCGTCTGTACGGGATCTGCAATATCGCTTTTGTTTATAACAAGCAAAAGCTTTTTATTTCCTATAAGGGAAGGAAGCTGCGGGTTTCGGCTACTCTGCGGACAACGCGCATCACAAAGCTCAATAACACAATCGCAAAGGCGTATATGCTCTGCAATCATACGCTTTGTTTTGGTCATATGCCCGGGAAACCACTGAATATTCATATTGCATTCTCCTTCCTGAAGTTTTTTAATATGTCTTTATTTTTGTAAACGGCCAGAAACGAAGCACAGACTTACCGATAACATGTTCCTCGTGCACAGGGCCGATAACTCTGCCATCGGTAGAATTGTTTCTGTTGTCACCTAAAACGAATACGCAATCTTCGGGAACATCAAGTTCGTTTATTGTAAGATAGTTTTTATCAAGCATAGGCTCGCCAAGATAGGGTTCATCAATTTTTTCGCCATCCACATAAACTGAATTTGTATTGTAGTCAATTTCAACATGCTGACCCTCAGTTGCGATAACTCTTTTAATCCAGAAAACATTTTTCTCTTTTCCCGGAGGATTGAATACCACGATATCGCCGTTATCCGGTTCATAGCCGAGTCGCCATACAATAAGACGGTCGTTATGCTGATAAGTAGGCTCCATAGACTGTCCGTCAACGCGCACGACAGTAAATACGAAGTTTCTTATAACAAGAGCGAGCACAACGGCAATTACAATTGCCTGCACCCATTCTATGATTTCTTTTTTAAGGCTTTTCTGAGGAGCTTTTTCTTCCTCGTTACCTTCCTGCTGGGTTTCGTTTAAATTGATGTTGTTTTCTTCCATTATTAAAACCTCCTTACGGAAAATAAAGAAGCGTGCCGCTTCACCCGTTTCGCGTTCTAAACAAAATTCAAACTGACAAATGTTGTTCGCGAAGAAATATGCAATTTACTATACGAGAAATAAAAAGGGAATCTGCCGTGTGACAGACTCCCTCTCTTGACTATTAAAGTCTTTCCTTAACTTTAGCTGCCTTACCAACTCTGTCACGCAGATAGTACAGTTTAGCACGCTTAACTTTACCGTGTCTTACAACCTCGATATGATCAAGGCTGGGTGAATTAACAGGGAATGTTCTTTCAACGCCGACACCGTATGAAAGACGTCTTACAGTAAATGTTTCCTGGATGCCGCCATGCTTCTTAGAGATAACGGTACCTTCAAACATCTGAAGTCTTTCCTTTGCGCCTTCCTTAACCTTTACGTACAACTTTACGTAGTCACCGATTTCAAGCTTGGGAAGGTCTGTTCTGATCTGTTCCTGAGTAATCGCCTTTAAAACGTCCACTCAAATCTCTCCTTTCATAACCCACCTTATTGGCGGTAAAAAATAAAGCGTTCTTACGAAAGAAATGCAGAGGACCGCTTTTTACCCGACTACTATATCACACTCTTTTTGCAAATGCAAGTATTTTTTTCTGTTTTTTCAAAATTTTTATCTTCCACTATATCCATAAGCGTTGTCGGGGTAACAAGACCGTTTGAAATCATATTCACAAAGAGCTCTGCTTCTTTTCTTGAAGAGAAAATGTTTTCGGTTCTTTCACTCACCTTCTCGGTTCGTCTGCTGGCGCTTTGAGTATACATATCAATTCCTGCGGCGAATAGTCCGTCTTCACTTTCTTTTATGAAATAACAAAGATAAATTCTGTCACCCTTTTCGTTATGTGTTTCTTTCTGGACGATATACTTTTGTTTCTTCATAGCCCACACTCCCTCTTTGATTAAATTTTATATCGTGCACTTAGTTTATTTCAATAGTCAGTTTTTTCATCGTTTCCGCACTATAAATTTTACATATTTTTCCAGTTGTTTTCAAAGGGATTCTTTGTCTTTTTATACATAAGAATTAACTTTTATGTAACAATTTGACGTAGCAAAGCCATTTTTCGATTTTTTTCGCAGTCAATTCCGCAAAAGTATACTATATATAGTTTAATAGAAATATTTTCCTTGAAAAAAAGCCTACATTATATTATAATATAACATTGAGGGATTAGAACTATGAGTAATGAATTTTTACCGATTTCAAAAGCGGATATGACCGCTCGCGGATGGGATTATTACGACTTCCTTTTTATATCGGGAGATGCGTATGTAGACCATCCTTCTTTTGGTACAAGTCTTCTTGCAAGACTTCTTGAGTCAAACGGCTACAGAGTTTGTATCTGCCCTCAGCCTGACAGAAACGACCCCGACGCGCTTTCTCGTTATGGTGAGCCACGCCTTGGTGTTCTGATTTCAGGCGGTGTAATAGATTCAATGGTAAATCACTATACCGCATCAAAGAAAAAGCGTTCGGGAGATGTTTATTCACCCGGCGGAAAAGCAGGTTTTCGCCCTGACAGATGCGTTATTGTATATTCAAATATGGCGCGCGCGGCGTTTTCGGATATTCCTGTAATTATAGGTGGAACGGAAGCAAGTTTACGGCGTTTTGCACATTATGATTACTGGCAGGATAAGGTTCGCCGCAGTATTTTAGTTGACAGCGGTGCAGATCTTCTTATATTTGGTATGGGAGAAAGAACCCTTTTAACAGTTGCCGAGAAACTTGCCGATGGAATACCAGTAGGACGTATAACAAACCTTCCCGGCACTTGTTTTATTTCCGACAAAGTGCCGAAAAACTCTATCACTCTCCCCTCATTTGAAAAAGTCAGCGAGGATAAGGAAAGCTATGCAAGAGCCGCTGCAATGCAGTATTATGAGCAGGATGCGGTGCGAGGAAAAACACTCGTGCAGCAACACGGCGACAGATATCTTGTACAGCTTCCGCAGGCGATGCCTCTTTCAGAAAAGGAAATGGACAGGGTTTATGCCCTTAATTATATGCGTGCATGGCATCCCGTCTACGATAAAGACGGTGGGATACCTGCTCTTGAAGAAGTTAAGTTTTCAATCACATCCTCCCGCGGATGTTTCGGCAGTTGCTCGTTTTGTGCGCTGACATTCCATCAGGGCAGAGTTGTTCAGGCAAGGAGTCAGGCATCAATTCTTGCCGAAGCGCAGAAACTTATATGGGACAAGGATTTTAAAGGCTACATTCACGATGTCGGAGGGCCAACCGCAAACTTCCGCGCACCTGCATGCAAGAAGCAGATTAAAAGCGGAACTTGCCGTGATAAGCAGTGTCTTTATCCGTCAGTTTGTCCAAACGCAGAGGTAAGTCATAAGGATTATCTTGAACTATTAAGAAAACTTCGTGCACTTCCGAAAGTTAAAAAGGTTTTCATCCGTAGCGGTATCCGTTACGATTATCTTATCGCAGATAAGGATGACAGCTTCTTTTACGAATTGTGCGAGCACCATGTAAGCGGCCAGCTAAAGGTTGCTCCCGAACATATCAGCAGTAACGTACTGCACTATATGGGTAAGCCCGGAGTAAAGGTTTACGAAAAATTCTGCAAAAAGTTTTATGATATAAATAAACAGATTGGCAAGGAACAATACCTTGTCCCCTACCTGATGTCAAGTCATCCCGGAAGCACACTTCGTGATGCGATTGAGCTTGCGGTGTATTTGAGGAAGAATAATATCCGTCCTGAGCAGGTGCAGGATTTCTATCCCACACCCGGCACACTATCAACGGCTATGTTCTATACGGGACTTGACCCAAGAACGATGAAAAAAGTGTATGTCCCCCGCGATGCTCATGAAAAGGCATTGCAGAGAGCACTTTTACAGTCGTCAAGGAAAGAGAATTATAAATTGGTGCAGGAAGCGCTTTCCAAGGCAGGACGAAGCGACCTTATAGGATTCGGCCCGGAATGCCTGATAAAACCTGAAAGGAGAAATACTAATGGCAGCACAGATTTTAAACGGAAAGGAACTCTCAATAAAAATCAAAGAGGACCTCAGAAAAAAGACAGAGCAGTTAAAAGCAGAAGGCATTAACCCCGGTCTTGCAGTAATTATCGTAGGCAACGACAGTGCAAGCCGTGTTTATGTAAACAACAAGAAGAAGGCGTGCGAGGAATGTGGATTCTATTCTGAGGAATACGCTCTTCCCGAAGAAACTACCGAGAAAGAACTTCTCGAGCTTATTGACACACTCAATAACAAAAAGGAAATCAACGGCATTTTGGTACAGCTTCCCCTTCCCAAGGGCATTGACAGCGAAAAGGTGCTTCTTACAATCCGTCCTGAAAAGGATGTCGATGCATTCCATCCCGTAAATGTAGGCAAGATTATGATTGGCAATTTTGACTTCCTTCCCTGCACACCTGCAGGTGTTATGGAGCTTATCCGTCTTACAAACATTGATGTTTGCGGAAAAGAATGTGTTGTAGTCGGCAGAAGCAATATCGTAGGAAAGCCCCAGGCAATGCTTCTTCTCCACGAGAATGGCACTGTTACAATCTGTCACAGTCGCACAAAAAATCTTAAGGAAGTTTGCCGTAGGGCAGACATTCTTGTTGCGGCAGTAGGCAAGGCAAAATTCATTACTGCCGATATGGTTAAAGAGGGTGCAATTGTAATTGATGTCGGTATGAACCGCGACGAAAACGGAAAGCTCTGCGGCGATGTTGATTACGACAGCGTAAGCGAGCTTGCAAGTGCAATCACTCCCGTTCCCGGCGGTGTTGGCCCGATGACAATTGCTATGCTTATGAAAAACACTCTTAAGGCAGCAGAAATCCAGAACAAATAAACAAGAAGCAAGTTTCAAAACTTGCTCAAGGAGGATATACACATGGCGAAAAAAAGCTATGGCAATGAAAGTATTACCGCGCTTAAAGGTGCTGACCGAGTTCGTAAAAGACCGGGCGTTATTTTCGGTTCGGACGGACTTGAGGGTTGTGAGCACAGTGTATTTGAAATAGTATCAAACTCAATCGACGAAGCTAAAGAGGGTTATGGTAAAGTTATTGAAGTAACCCGCTATAACGATATGTCCGTAGAAATCAAGGACTATGGCCGCGGAATTCCGCTTGACTGGAATCCCAAGGAAGAAAAGTATAATTGGGAGCTTGTTTTCTGCGAGCTTTATGCAGGCGGCAAATACGATAAGGAAGCAGACGGAAACTACGGCTATGCTATTGGTCTTAACGGTCTTGGTCTGTGTGCTACACAGTACAGTTCCGAGTATATGAATGTTACTGTTAACCGCGACGGATATGAGCATACACTCTATTTTGAAAAGGGTGAAAATGTCGGCGGTCTTTACAAGGAAGAAAAGAAGTATCGTTCAACGGGCACTACAATCAAATGGCGTCCCGACCTCGAAGTGTTCACCGATATAAATATTCCGATTGACTTTTTTATTGAATCACTTAAAAGACAGGCCGTTGTAAATGCAGGCCTTACCTTCAAGCTCAATTACCACAACGGAAGCGAAGTTATAAAACACGAATTCCGTTACGACAATGGTATCGTCGACTATATTAATGAGCTTTGCCCCGAAAACGAAAAGCGTATTTCAAACACCGCTTTCTGCGAAGGTGAAAGCACAGGTCGTGACCGCGAAGATATGAAGGACTACAAGGTCAAGATGAGTGCGGCGTTTGCATTTTCAAACGATGTTCAGCTTATTGAATATTATCATAACTCAAGTTTCCTTGAGCACGGCGGTGCACCTGACAAGGCTGCAAGAAGCGCCCTTGTAAGTGCAGTTGACGCTTACCTTAAACAGAATAACAAATATAATAAAAATGAATCCAAAATCACATTCAACGATATTTCTGACAGTCTTATTCTCGTTACCAACTGTTTTTCAACTGTTGTGAGCTACGAAAACCAGACGAAAAAGAGTATTACAAACAAATTCATTCAGGAAGCAATGACAGACTTTCTTCGCAAGAATCTTGAAATATACTTCATTGAAAATCGTCCTGAGGCAGAAAAAATTTCAAATCAGGTACTTCTTAATAAGCGCAGTCGCGAAAAAGCTGAACAGACCCGCGCAAGCATCAAGAAAAAGCTGACAGGTACAATGGATGTCACCAACCGTGTACAGAAGTTTGTTGATTGCAGAACAAAGGATATTGAAAAGCGCGAGCTTTATATAGTTGAGGGTGATAGTGCATTGGGTGCTTGTAAGCTCGGAAGAGACGCAGAGTTTCAGGCAATCATCCCCGTTAGAGGAAAAATCCTCAACTGCCTTAAGGCTGATTTTGAAAAGATTTTCAAAAGCGAGATTATAACCGACCTTTTAAAAGTGCTTGGTTGTGGTATTGAA
>JAZNLD010000100.1:0-13551 GCA_045578925.1 Clostridia bacterium | reverse complement strand
CATAGTTGTAGGTCGTCCAATTACAGCAGCCGAAGATCCTGTTGCGGCATATGAAAGATGCGTAGCAGAATTTGTTGGATAATTATTAGGAGGAAATAGATATGAAAGAATTAATTGCAAAAGATCTACTTAAAATTAAGGCAGTATTTTTAAGCCCCGATAAGCCCTTTACTTGGGCAAGCGGTATCAAGAGTCCTATCTACTGTGATAACCGTCTTACACTTACAGCTCCTGAAGTAAGAACTGATGTTGAAAAAGCTCTTGCGGAAGTTGTAAAAAATCATTATCCCGAAGCAGAAGTTCTCATGGGTACTTCAACCGCAGGTATTGCACACGCTGCAATTACTGCACATCTTCTTGATATGCCTATGGGATATGTAAGAAGCGGTGCAAAGGACCACGGCAGAGGGAACCAGATTGAAGGTAAACTTGAAAAGGGCGATAAGGTTGTTGTAATTGAAGACCTTATCTCAACAGGCGGTAGCGTAATTGAAGTTGTAGAAGCTCTCCGCGAAGCAGGGGCAGAAGTTCTGGGCGTTGCTTCAATATTCACATACGGAATGAAGAAAGGTCTCGAAAGACTTGAGGCTGCTAATGTAAAAAATATCAGCCTTACAGACTTTGACACAATTGTTGAAGTTGCTGCAAACGAAAACTATATCAAGGCAGAAGATAAAGAACGCCTTATCAAATTCCGCAACAATCCTTCAGATGAAAGCTGGATAAAAGGATAATTCCCCTAAAAAAACTAATGAAAGGATGATACCCGTGAAAGATCTTATAGATATATTAGACCTTAGCACAGGCGAGATTGATAAACTTATCGAAACAGCAAACGATATAATTGCAAACCCCGATAAGTATCGCGAAAAGTGCAGATATAAGAAACTTGCGACACTCTTTTTTGAACCCTCAACAAGAACAAGACTCAGCTTTGAGGCGGCCATGTACGAACTCGGTGGTAATGTTCTCGGCTTTTCAGATGCAGGATCATCTTCTGCAACAAAGGGCGAGAGCGTTTCTGACACAATAAGAGTTGTTGAAGGATACGCAGACATTGTTGCTATGCGTCATCCTAAAGAGGGTGCACCCACAATAGCTGCAATGAAATCAAAAATCCCTGTAATCAATGCAGGTGATGGCGGGCATAACCATCCTACCCAGACTCTTACTGACCTTCTCACAATAAAGCGAGAACTCGGAAGACTTGACAATCTTACAATAGGGCTTTGCGGTGACCTTAAGTTCGGCAGAACCGTTCATTCACTCATCCACGCGATGGTAAGATACGAAAATGTGAAGTTTATTATGATTTCTCCCAAGGAACTCAAGCTTCCCGATTATCTTGTTGATGAAGTCCTCAAGAGAGAGAATGTTGATTTCATTGAAACAGAAAGCCTTGAAGAAGTTATGCCTGAACTTGATGTTCTTTATATGACTCGTGTTCAGAAAGAACGTTTCTTCAACGAAGCAGACTATATAAGACTTAAAGATACTTATGTAGTTACACCTGCAAAACTTGAAAATGCAAAAGAAAATATGAGAATTCTTCATCCGCTTCCTCGTGTTAATGAAATTTCAGTTGAGGTTGACGAAGACCCTCGTGCTTGCTATTTCAAGCAGGCTGCTAACGGAAAGTTCGTTCGTATGGCACTCATATTAAAACTTTTGGGACTGGAGTAAGGGGGTAGAATTATGCATATAGATGAAATTATTAATGGTATAGTAATCGACCATATTGCTGCAGGCAAAAGTATGGAAATTTATAAGCTTCTTAATCTTGATGCACTTGAATGCTCTATTGCAATCATTAAAAATGTTCCCAGTAAGAAGATGGGGAAGAAGGATATCATAAAAATTGATGAAGCTCTTGATGTGAATCTTGATGCACTTGGATACATTGATAATGGTATTACTATCAATACTATTGAAAATGGTGTTAAGACTAATAAGCGTCATTGTGAACTTCCTGAAAGAATTAAAAACATTGTAAAATGTAAAAACCCCAGATGTATTACATCTACCGAGCAGGAAATTGATCATATCTTCAAACTTACAGATCGTGAGAAGAAGATTTACAGATGTATTTACTGTGAAATGAAAGCGAAATAAGGAGGCTACATAATGGCTATCAGACATATGTGTTTCAAAGACGGAAAAGAGAAGGCTGTTACATTCAGTTACGATGATGCTGTGCAGAGTGATGCACGATTTATAAAAATTCTCGATAAGAATGGTCTGAAAGGTACTTTCAATGTCAACGCGGGAATGTTTGCTCCGGAAGGAACAGTTTATCCCGAAGGACAGGCAGCTTGCCGTATGACAAGAAATGAGGCATATGAACTCTATAAAAATTCCGAACACGAAGTTGCTCTCCATGGCTATGATCATCATTTCCTGACACATCTTCCTACATCGCATATGATTGACGAAATTCTTTCTGAAAGAAAAATTCTCGAAGAAATGTTTGAAACAAGAATCGTCGGCGGTGCTTATGCATTCGGAGATTATGACGACACTGCTGTAGATGTGCTTCGACTTTGTGGTGTAAAGTACTTCAGAACAACCGAGTCAACAGGAAATTTTGCTATTCCTAAAGATTGGTTAAGACTTAAGCCAACATGTCACCACAATGCTCCTAACCTTATGGAGTTGGCTGATACATTCCTGAACATTTCGACCAGATATGGTCCTAAACTTTTTTATGTATGGGGACATACTTATGAGTTTAATCAGCATAACAACTGGGAAGTGTTTGAAGAATTTGCTGAAAAAATTGGGGGCAAGGAAGATATCTGGTATGCTACCAATATAGAAATTTATGACTATATAAAGGCTTATGACAGTCTTGAATTTTATGCTGACGGAAAAACTGTCTACAATCCTACATTGGTTGATGTCTGGATGGTTATAGAGGGAGCAAAATATAAAATTCCGTCAGGCGAAACAGTAAAAATTTAATGTAAATAAAAATCTCGTATCCTCTTGGATACGAGATTTTTTTACCCTATAGGAAATTATGTGCGTCTTCGCGAGAAACATTTGTCAGTTTGAATTTTGGGAAGAACGCGAAATGAGTGAAGCGGCACACTTCTTTTTTATTTTACAATAAGTGTAAATAGCGAATACATTATCGGGATTGAGAAAAGACACAATATATTTGAAATCATAAGCATTGATGCACCTGTCTTTGTTTCTCCGCCATAAGCAGCAGGGAATACGATTGTATTCATTCCCATCGGTGTTGCATACGCAAAAAGTGCAAGTGTCATAATGAATTTTGACGCTCCTGCAAAATAAAGAATTGAAAGCAATACTACTGGGATAATGAAAAGTCTTAATAATGCTGCGACATATATTTTCTTTTTGGAGAACAATTCTTTCAGCGAATAATTGCCAATTACAAAACCTGTCAGAATCATTGCAACGGGCGACATACAATCTGCAAGCGTTGAAAGAGCTTTGATAATAAATTCGGGGATATATGCTCTTGCGCCTGTAACGCCGAGGATTATGCCGATAAGAATTGAATACGCGATAGGGTTATTAAGGTTTGCAAATGTAGAAGATTTTCCTTCTTTTTTGGGGATAAGTATTGAAATACCCCAAGTATACACAACCACTTGTAAAGGAAGATTGAAGAACATATACTGATAAAGCATTTCCGATGCATTGTCGGGGAACAAAAGGGGGATAAGTGCGTTTCCGACAAAACCAAAATTGGCAAATACGAAAGTATAGCGGTAAATGTTTTTTTCATAAGTACCGTCTTTGGCAAAAAATCTTGAAACAAACATCGAAATTATAAATGCACAGATAAGTGCAAGTGAACTGAATAAAAGAAAGGTATAGTTCTCTTTCAAGGATTCTACAGTGCACCGCGATGAAAATGTGTTGAGAACAAGAGCGGGCAGAAAAACATAATTTTCAAGACGGGAAAGAATTCTGTCTGTGTTTTCGGGAACGATTTTTTTCTTATTAAGAATGTAACCTATAACCACGAAAGTGAAAATTACAAGCATTGATGAAAATGTAAAAGAAAATATACTTGTCATAACGATACCTCATAAAAATTGTACAAGGGAGATTATATCACTTGCGTATAGAATTGTCAAAAAAATAAAAAATTTTTAAAATTATGCTTTAATAATATAAAAAATTATGATATACTATTTTCTGTATTTTTGAAAGAGGTGAGAGAACGATGAGTAAAGTAGGTTTTGACAATCAAAAATATCTTTTGATGCAGTCTGAACAAATCAGAAAGCGTATTGAATTGTTCGGCGGAAAACTTTATCTTGAGTTTGGCGGAAAATTGTTTGATGATTTCCATGCTTCTCGCGTTCTTCCCGGTTTTGCTCCTGACAGTAAGATGAAGATGCTTCAGCAGCTGAAGGACGAGGTTGAAATTGTTATCACAATCAACGCCGCAGATATTGAAGCTAATAAAAGACGCGGTGACCTTGGAATTACTTATGATGAAGATGTTCTGCGCCTTATAGATACATTCAGGGAGTTGGATCTTTATGTAGGCAGTGTTGTTCTTACTCGCTATGACGGACAGGCTGCGGCAAACTCTTTTTTGAAACAGCTTGAAACACTTGGAATCAAGTGCTATAAACATTATTCTATCGCAGGCTATCCCTCTGATGTAAAGCATATTGTAAGTGATGAGGGGCTTGGAAAGAATGAGTATATTGAAACAACACGTTCTCTTGTAGTAGTAACTGCACCCGGTCCGGGAAGTGGTAAAATGGCAACTTGCCTCAGTCAGCTTTACCACGACCACAAGCGAGGGGTTACTGCAGGATATGCTAAGTTTGAAACTTTCCCTATATGGAATCTTCCGCTCAAGCATCCTGTAAATCTTGCGTATGAAGCAGCCACTGCTGACCTTAATGACGTTAACATGATTGATCCCTTTCATCTGGAAGCATATGGAGAAACTGCGGTTAATTACAACCGTGATGTTGAAATTTTCCCCGTTCTTAACGCGATGTTTGAGCGAATTCAGGGAACCTCTCCGTATCAGTCTCCGACCGACATGGGCGTTAATATGGTAGGCAACTGTATAATTGATGATAAAATCTGCTGTGATGCATCCAAAATGGAAATTCTTCGCAGATACTATAGTGCGAGTGTTAATAAGCTTCGTCTTTTGAGTGATGGCTCAGATATAATGAAGCTTGAGCTTCTTATGAATCAGACCGGCCTTACTCCAGATAAGTGTTCGCTTGTAAAAGCGGCGCTTAAAAAGGAAGAGGAAACCGGTGCACCAGCAGGTGCGCTTGAGCTTCCTGACGGAACTATTATAACGGGAAAAACATCGACAAAACTCGGTGCGGCATCGGCACTTCTTCTCAATGCGCTTAAAACACTTGCAGGTCTTGACGACGATATACTTCTCATTTCGGCAGAAGTGTTAGAGCCTATCTGTGAACTTAAAACAAATTATCTTAAGCATCGCAATCCGCGTCTTCATACTGACGAGGTTCTGATGTCGCTTACAATTTCAGCACTTACAAATCCGGTAGCTAATACCGCAAAGAAAGAGCTTTCAAACCTTCGCGGAAGCAATGCTCATTTCTCGGTAATTATCAGCGAGGAAGATGAAAAGATTTTAAAGCGTCTCGGAATAAATGTAAGTTGTGAAGCAAAATATGAAGTAAAAAAACTTTATCATAAATAACAAAAATCCCGAAGAACTTTCTTCGGGATTTTTGTTTTCATAAAAATGATTACTTCATTGACTGCTCGTAAGCTGAAATCATCTTTTTAACCATCTGACCGCCTACGCTACCATTTTCACGGCTTGTCTTGTCGCCGTTGTAACCCTGATTAAGAGTTACGCCAACTTCATTAGCGGCTTCCATTTTGAAACGGTTAAGTGCTTCTCTTGCTTCAGGAACAAGAACTTTTGATCTTCTACTCATTTTAGTTTTCTCCTTTTAAATCATATCTATATTTTCATAAGCGCGTGGCTTACGATAGTATTGTTTGAGAAAGATGGGCATTATATTCAGCCAATTATTTACAAAGAAAATGAAAAAAATTGAAAAAATTTCAGAAAAAGTATTGACACCGAACAAATGTTCTGTTATATTAATGACAGAAAGGCGAACAAATGTTTGGAGGTATCCTTATGAAAACAAGTTACAAACTCAGAAAATTACAGAGAGCGAGAAAGCTCCGCCGTCAGCGCAGTGCGTTTTTTATGGTTCTTATTGTTCTTTTTGTTATGATGGCTCACAGTGCGTTTTCAAAGCAGGATAATGCAAGTGACGAATATGATGTTATAGCTGTAACCGTTCAGCCGGGAGATACACTTTGGTCAATTGCCAGGGAATATAAGGCAGACGGGGCAGACCTTCGTGAGTTCGTATATGATATTGCTGCAAATAATGGCGTGAAGGACTGTGAAATTGTTTGCGGCCAGACACTTTTTATTCCTATTGTATAATTTTCTTGAAAATAATGTTTTTCCGATATATACTATATGTATAGTATTTTATAAAGGATGATTTTTATGAGTAAAAGTTGTATCTTGGACGAAAACAAAGTCTGCACAGATTGTGGTGAATGTGATAAGTGTGATATGGATTCTTCAAAAATCTGTGACAATTGCGGTAAGTGTGTCGGGCTTGGTGCTGATAGTCGCGCAATTGAAATAGAAGATGTTATTTTGAAAAACTGATTTGAAACGAGCAGACGATATTTTGTGTTTTCTGCTCGTTTTTTATTGCATAAACGCAATTTGTATGTTACAATATATTATGTAGTATTATATTATTTTTTCGAGGGGATGCGACTATATGGAAACTGTAAATATTTTAGGTGTTCATGTAAATAAATACACTATGAAGCAGGCTGTTGAAAAGGCAACTGAATTTTTGGAAAATGATAAACTCAGTATGATTTTTACTCCTAATTCCGAAATTCTTCTTTATGCTTCAAATAATCCTAACTTTACCGAACTTCTTAATCAGGCGGATATGATTATTCCCGATGGAATCGGGGTTGTTTATGGTGCAAAAATTCTTGGTAATCCCCTTGATGAAAGAGTAGCGGGATTTGACCTTGTTTGTAATCTTCTTCCTATTCTGGCAGAAAAGGGTAAATCAATTTACCTTCTGGGTGCCAAACCTGGCGTTGCTGAAATGGCTGCTCAAAATATTAAAACAAATTACCCTGGTATTGTTATAGCGGGGACTCACGACGGGTATTTTAAAGATGATGAGGAGGTAATCGCTGACATAAATGAGGCAAAACCTGATTTCCTTATGGTTTGTCTTGGATTCCCGAAACAGGAAATGTGGATATATAATAATTCTCATCGACTGAGTGCAAAGGTTGCAATCGGTGCAGGCGGTTGTCTTGATGTTTTTGCAGGAACAGTTCAGAGAGCACCTCAGTTCTACTGTGACCACGGTATTGAATGGCTTTACCGTCTTATAAAACAACCTTCAAGATTTGTCCGTATGCTTGCGCTTCCTAAATTTGGACTTAAAGTGCTTTTTAAGGGCAGAAAATATAAATAATTCTGGGGTGTTTTGATGCTTGAGTTTACACACATCTCGGCAAGCGATTTTAAGCGATATAACAAATATAGAATAAAGGATACAACCAACGCGTCCGAAGGTGCATTTATGACCATGTTTATATGGA
The DNA here is from genome assembly GCA_045578925.1 of Clostridia bacterium. Lineage (GTDB taxonomy): Bacteria > Bacillota > Clostridia > UMGS1883 > UMGS1883 > UMGS1883. The sequence goes on along the minus strand of JAZNLD010000100.1, from coordinate 5,886 downwards.
ATGAATACTATAACCTTTCACTTGCAGATAATGGAGAGTTTCTTTTCATACGTTTTGATATTAAAGGAAAAGCTCCGTCGTATTTTTTCCCGATTGGAGAGGGAAATCTCGAAAATGCGATTGATGAACTGTCTGCATACGCGGAGCAAAACGGAGAAAAGCTGATTTTCCGTCTTGTCAGCCGTGAAAACATGGACAGGCTTAGGGTATTGTATGGCGACAGGTTTTCGTATAAAGAATCTCGCGATTCCTATGACTATATTTACCTCACTGAAAAAATGATTTCGCTTTCAGGGAAAAAACTTCACGCCAAGCGAAATCATCTTAACTATTTTCTGGAAAATCACAACTATGAATATATAAAGGTTATTGACGAAGTTCTTTTGCAGGAATGTGCCAAAAAAGCTGACGAGTGGGTAAAAGCAAAGGAGAAAAACAAAAATTCCTTTGAAGCAGGAGCGATGAGGAAGTATTTTGAACACTTCTTCGCTTTTAATCAGACCGGTGCTGTGATAAAGGTTGACGGTGAAATTACAGCGATGTCTTTCGGCGAAAGATTAAACGACGAAACGGCTCTTATACAGATTGAGCTTGCCGACGAAAATTATCGTGGTGCGTATCAGGCAATAAATAAACTCTTCTGCGAAAACGAGTGGAGCAGTATGAAGTACGTTAACCGCGAAGAGGATATGGGTATAGAGGGACTCAGGCGTGCCAAGGAAAGCTATCAGCCTGAATTTCTTGTTGAAAAGTATCGCATTGAGGAGGAAAAATAAATGGTATATATGTTTTTAGCCGATGGTTTTGAAGAAGTGGAAGCACTTGCACCGCTTGATATATTAAGACGCGCGGGCGTAAAGGTTCTTACAGCAGGTGTAACGGGTGTCTACGTAAAGGGGCGCACGACATCGTTGTAAAATCGGACATAATGCTTTCAGATGTGTTAAAGGAAAAAATTGACGCAGTAATTCTTCCCGGTGGCCTTGGCGGTACAAACAATATGGATGCCAGTGCCGAAGTTAAAGAAATCGTACAGTATGCCGCAGATAATGAAAAACTTGTATGTGCAATATGTGCGGCTCCTTCTATTTTAGGCAAAATGGGGCTTCTTGAAGGGAAAGAGGCAACTTGTTACCCCGGTTTTGAAGACAGCTTCAAGGGCGGAAAATATGTGAAACAGTCGGTTGTAAAGTGTAATAACTTTATAACCTCTGACGGTATGGGAAGCGCATATAAATTCGGATTTGAAATAACAAAGTCTCTCTGCGGCGCAGAAGTTGCCGACAAAATTAAGGAACAGATTCAATATGGAGAATAATTACCTGGATGAACTCATCCCGAAACGCGACGAGTTTCTTGAAAATTTAAGATATAAATCCTCTTTGGAGGAAAGCTATGCTCCCATCGTTCAAAAATCAACGGAGCAGCTTATTGTAACGCTTCTTAATCTTGTTAAACCGCGCCGTGTACTTGAAGTCGGTACGGCGGTAGGATACAGTGCTGTTCTTATGGCACAGAATCTTCCGAAGGACAGTAATATTATTACTATTGAGCGTTATAAAAAACATGCAGATATTGCGGTTGATAATATCTTTGCGTCGGGCTTTGAAAAGAAAATCAAAGTTATTGAGGGTGAAGCGGCGGAAGTGCTTCATTGGCTCGACGGTGGATTTGATTTTATATTTCTTGATGCGGCGAAAGGGCAGTACATAGAGTTTTTGCCGGATATTATGCGCCTTCTCAACAGTGGTGGTGTTCTTCTTTCTGACAATATTCTCTATCACGGAATGATTGAGGATGCTGAAAAGGTGGAGCGCAGAAAAATTACCATTGTAAAAAGGCTTCATACGTATCTTGAAGAAATAATGAATAACGAAAATTTAACAACATCTATAATCCCTATCGGTGACGGTGTTGCATTATCAGTGAAAAAGTGAAGTGAAAACAATGCAGAAAGTTGAACTGTTGGCTCCTGCCGGCAATCTTTATAAATTGAAAATAGCATTTAAATATGGTGCTGACGCAGTCTATATAGGAGGGGAGTGTTTCTCTCTCCGTACTGCTGCGGACAATTTTACTCCCGAAGAAATGCGTGAAGGAATTGAATATGCTCACGCAATGGGCAAAAAGGTATATATTACCGCAAATATAATTCCTCATAACCGTGACCTTGCACAGATGGAGGCGTATTTCAAGGAAATTTACGAAATGGGCGCTGATGCGGTTATTATTTCAGACCTTGGTGCATTCAATATTTGCAGACGCGTTGCACCTGACCTTGAAATACATATAAGTACACAGGCAAATAACACGAACTATGCAACTGTTCAGTCGTGGCACGAATTAGGTGCAAAGAGAGTTGTGCTTGCCCGTGAAATGACTCTTTCCGAGGTTCGTGAAATCAAGGATAATATCAGTTCAGATTGTGAACTTGAAGTTTTTATGCATGGTGCTATGTGCGTTTCATATTCCGGAAGATGCCTTTTGAGTAACTATATGACTTCCCGTGACAGCAACTATGGCGCGTGTTCTCATCCCTGCAGATGGAACTATGCTCTTATGGAGGAAAAACGTCCCGGCGAATATCTTCCCGTGTTTGAAAATGAGCGCGGAACATTCATTATGAATTCTAAGGATTTATGTATGATTGAGCATCTGCCTGAACTTATCGGCAGCGGTGTTCTTTCCCTTAAAATAGAGGGAAGGGTAAAGAGTGAATTCTATGTAGCTACAGTAATCGGTGCGTACAGAAAGGCTATTGATGCTTATTATGCCGACCCTGCCGGATATGAATTCAACCCCGAATGGCTCTCAGAAATCAAGAAAGTAAGTCATCGTGACTATTACACAGGATTTTTCTTTGGAATTCCTGATACAGGCGCACAGATATACGGCTCAAGCTCTTATATAAGAGAATACGATGTTGTGGGAATCGTGCTTGATTACGATGAAAAGACAGGCCTTGCGAAAGTTACGCAGAGGAATAGATTCTTCAAAGGCGATGAAATAGAAATTATTCAGCCGCTTTCAGAATATACAACTCAGAAGGTTGAGGTTCTGAAAGACGAAAATATGCAGGATATAGATGTGGCAAATCACGCCGCAATGACTCTCTATATAAAAACTGATGTTCCCGTCGTAAAAGACGCAATGCTAAGAAAGAAAGCAGAGTGATTAAATGCGGATTCTCGGAATAGACCCGGGTATTGCGATTGTAGGATACGGCGTGGTTGATAAGGAAGGAAACTCCTACAAAACCATTGCATACGATGCGGTTACTACCCGTGCGCATACACCGCTTCCCGAAAGACTTGAAAAGGTCTATAACGGTGTTAATGAAATAATAAAAAAATACAAGCCTGATGCGATGAGTATTGAGGAACTTTTCTTCAATAATAATGCAAAAACAGCTCTTACTGTAGGTCAGGCGAGAGGGGTAATAATTCTTGCGGCGATGCAGAATAAAATCCCCGTTTATGAATACACACCTCTTCAGGTGAAACAGGCTCTTACCGGATATGGCAGAGCAAGTAAAACCCAGATTCAGCAGATGATGAAATCAATGCTTGGACTCAGTGAAGTACCAAAACCCGATGACGTTGCTGATGCTCTTGCAATCGCAGTTTGTCACGGTAACTCTATGCGGTTTAATTCAATCAAGCAATTTGGAGGTATTATGTTATGATATCTTTCCTTCGCGGCGTGATAGCGTCAAAAAGTGAAAACGGCATCGTAATTGATGTCGGTGGTGTCGGCTTTTGCGTGAATATGCCGATAAGCGGTATCGCAAAAACCCCTTCCATAGGTGAAGAAGTGACAGTTCATACATATTTCCATGTAACCGATATGGGAATGCAGCTTTATGGATTCTTATCTACTGAAGAAATGGACTATTTCAACAAGCTTATCTCAATTTCAGGAATAGGTCCGAAGGCGGCGCTTTCCATACTTGGAACGCTTACAGTGCAGGATCTTGCCTTTGCAATTATTGGTGAGGATGCAAAAGCCATAAGCCGTGCTCCGGGAGTAGGTCCAAAAGCGGCACAGCGCATAATTCTGGAACTTAAAGGTAAAATCGACACACAATCAGCCGTGGGATTTACCTCATCGGCAGATTCTGCAAAAACAGCAGTTCGTGCAGATACAGGTGCGGTGAATGCTCTTATCGCACTTGGTGCATCGCCCTCGGAGGCGCAGAAAACCGTTATGCAGATTGATGCAACGGGACTTACTACAGAGGATGTTATTAAAGAGGCTTTAAGGAGAATGTCAAATGGAATTTGATGAACGCATAATTTCAACAAGACAGCTTGATGGAGATAATGATGCCGAGTATTCTATCCGTCCTAAAACAATGGATGAATATATCGGACAGGAAAAAGTTAAAGAAAGTCTTAAAATTTATATTGATGCCGCATTACAACGCCATGAGGCACTCGACCATTGCCTTCTTTACGGGCCTCCCGGTCTTGGCAAAACGACACTTGCTTCAATCATTGCAAATGAAATGGGAGTAAGTATTCGTGTTACAAGTGGCCCTGCAATAGAAAAACCCATGGATTTGGCAGCAATTCTTACAAATCTTGGACCTCACGATGTGCTTTTCATTGATGAAATACATCGTCTTTCGCGTGCTGTAGAAGAAATTCTCTATCCCGCAATGGAGGACTACTCTCTTGACATTATTATCGGTAAAGGGCCGAGCGCGCAGTCTGTAAGACTTAGTCTGCCTCCGTTTACTCTTGTTGGTGCGACTACGCGTGCAGGTCTTCTTTCCGCTCCGCTTCGTGACAGATTCGGTGTAATTTCAAGACTTGAGCTTTATACAAATGAAGACCTGACAACAATCGTAACACGAAGTGCGCAGATTATGAATGTTGATATTGAAAAAGAGGGTGCAGCGGAAATCGCTTCGCGTTCACGCGGTACACCTCGTATTGCAAATCGACTTTTGCGTCGCGTTCGTGACTTTGCTCAGGTTTGCGCGGACGGACATATAACAAAAGATGTTGCAGACAAGGCACTCAAGATGCTTGAAATTGACCATCTTGGTCTTGATGCAACAGATAAGAAGATGATAACATCAATCATTAACAATTTCGGGGGAGGTCCCGTGGGACTTGACACACTTGCGGCAACAATAGGGGAGGATTCTTCGACTATTGAAGATGTTTATGAACCATATCTTCTTCAACTTGGATTTATAAACAGAACTCCGCGAGGAAGATGCGTTACAAAGCTTGCCTATGAACATTACAAAATCCCGATGAACAAAGTGTCGGGAGAACAGATTGTCTGGGAGTAATGTTACAAAAATATTACAAATGACGATACAGAGCAGGGATTTGATAGAATTTGTCGAATATTGCTCTGAAAAGGGGTGAAACTGTGAAAAAACTGATTTTTTCGATGTTGGTTCTTTTCCTTCTCCTGTTTGCTGTTACGGGTGTAAATGCGGCACAACTTTATTATAATGACGCATATCACTACTATGATGCAGGGGAGATAGGACTTAGTATCAATGGTTCTCGTGTTGGAAATCTCCCGATGCAACCTGTAATCATTAACGGGTCAACAATGGTTCCTGTGCGTGAGGCTTTTGAAGCTCTTGGCAGTAAAGTTACATGGAACGACAGTACTTGCAGTGCAGAAATTTCCTATAATGGCGTCTCTGTTACTGTTAAAATAGGTGATCCTAATATAATTGTTAACGGAAAAACATATACAATTGATGCATCCTTTCCGCTTCCTATGCTCATAGGAAAGGACCCTTCAACACTTAAAACAATGGTTCCTGTAAGAGTTATTGCTGAAAAACTCGGCTTTGTTGTTGGATGGGATGCCAATGCCCGTGTTGTTTCGCTCAGTAACAACTCCACACCTTCA
>JAZNLD010000099.1:0-5439 GCA_045578925.1 Clostridia bacterium | reverse complement strand
CATCAATCAATTCTTTCTGATATACCGCTTTTGCAAAGCTTGAATAAATTGGATAGAGGGCAGTTGCACCATCCATAACTGGTATGTTTTCTTCAATTATAAGTTGGCTTTCTTCGTCAAGTGTTACCGCCTTTGAATCCTCTACATATGGTGCATAGGAAACAAGCAAATTATTGCCTTCGCCAACCGTAGGTATATTGTCTAAATAATTTTGATACCCAAAAAGAGTAATACAGATTGCAACGCAAACAGTCAAACCAACATATAACGGAACATAAAATGATTTTTTTCTTAAGATTCCCCATAATGCTCCTATAATAATCATTTCTATAAAAATAGCCAGAGCCAACAAAACATAAGAATATATATCACCATTTACATTACTAAAAGCCAAGATAAGCGAAGCAATTATGCATAGATAAAATAAAATAATAGCTGATATAACGGAAACAAATATTTTTCCTGTATTTTTGAAAAGAGATTTCCAATTCATAAAACTTCTTCCTTTCCACAATATTCTAACTGTTTTTATATTGAATTACTTAAAACCTGGCAAATATTTTTACTATGCGTCTTGCAAATTTATATATCGGACCTTCCATTTCCTTTTGCACTATTTTAAGTTGCTCGGGTATGTCAATATTCTGAGGACAGTGGCTTTTGCATTTTCCACATTCAATACAATTTGAAGCCGCTGTAGAATTTTCACGCAAGGTTGTGCACATGAAATAGTCCTGAAGCGAACGGAACTTCCCTTCTGTAAAACGACGGTTGTATGCGGCAAAAATCCCAGGAATATCAACATGCTTCGGGCAAGGCACACAGTATCTGCAGCCTGTACATTTTATCTTTATTTTTGAATTGATTGCCTCGACAACTTTTCCAAGCATTTCTTCATCATCTTCTCCGAATTCTCCAATCCGAACTTCTGACGCCGTTTTAATATTGTCAAGAACCATTTCTACAGAATTCATACCGGATAGGACGACCGTTACCTCCGGCTGATTCCACAGCCAGCGAAACGACCATTGTGCCGGTGTATATTTTTTCACATAGTTTTTAAAGATTTGTTTTGCCTCTTCAGGCAGACGATTTACAAGATGCCCTCCCCGAAGCGGTTCCATAATAAAAACAGGCAGCCCTTTTTGGTTTGCATAATTCAGGCCCTTTCTTCCTGCCTGAGAATGTTCGTCCATATAATTATACTGAATCATACAAAAATCCCAGTCGTTTATATCTATAACCTGGCAGAACATATCGCTGTTTCCGTGATAAGAAAAACCAATCTGTCTTATTTGTCCTTTTTCTTTTTTATCCTGAATCCACTCTTCTATTCCCAGTTCTTTCAGGCGATTCCATGCTGAAACATCAGAAAGCATATGTATCAGATAATAATCAATGTAATCGGTACGCAGGCGTCTGAGCTCTTCGTCAAAGATTCTGTCAAAATCCTCTCTCTTCTTCACAAGATAATGAGGAAGTTTTGTTGCTATGTTAATTTTGTCCCTGATTTTATTTTTCTCAAATATCTCACCAAGCAAAGCCTCACTGCCCGGGTATATATATGCAGTATCAAAATAATTAACCCCGTTATTATACGCTGTTAATATTTCTTGTTCTGCTTTCTTTATATCAAGTTTTCCCATTCTGGCAGTAAATCTCATACATCCAAAACCTAAAATCGAAAGTTTATTACCGTATTTATCTGCTCTGTAATTCATAGAAATTACCTCTGCTTTCTAAATTTTCACAATAGCTCTTTTAGTCTGTAAACGATTTACATAGAATCAGTCTATTATTCCGAAAAGGTAGTCTGATTCTTTTGTAAGAGAGGCAAAGTTTCCCTGACGGAGTGCCTCATAAACTACGATTGCTACTGAATTTGAAAGGTTAAGACACCTCGCACTTGAAATCATGGGGATACGGATTGCGCGTTCCGGGTGGTCAATTAAAAGACTTTCGGGAAGTCCTTTTGTTTCCTTGCCAAAAAGGAGAAAATCGCCGTCCCTGAACTCTACCTCGGTATATGATGCAGGTGCTTTTGACGAAAGGTAGAAAAATCGTCCACCTTCATTTTTGGAGAAGAAATCGTCAAGTCCCTCATAATACTGAATATTGAGAAAGTGCCAATAATCGAGTCCCGCACGCTTTAGTTTTTTATCATCTATTTCAAAACCCATCGGTTTTACTATATGCAGTCTTGTCCCCGTTGCTGCACAAGTACGGACAATGTTACCCGTATTTTGCGGAATTTCAGGTTCAACCAATACTATGTTAAGACTCATTACATATTTCTCCTTATAATTTCATCCTTAAGTCTGAAGAAAACACCTTCTTTTACGCCTGCCGCACATACTGTTACATTAGGACTGCCCGTCATATCCATAAGCACTTTTACAGGGGTTAGTCCTGCAAGGATTATGTCAGCACGGGTTATATCCATACCCTTTATTGCCCTGCGTTTTTCAAGGGGGGTTGCGAAAATATCCTGATATATTTTTGCAACTGCGTGGTATGGTATTTTTATGCCGTCTACCCCGTCAGCTGAAAGATTCTGTTTTTTATAAAGCATAGCCATTGCACGCGCACTACCCCCTATTCCGTAGAGAGGAAGTCCCTCGCACTCGTCAAGCCAATCAATACCGCCGATGTAGGATGATACATACTTATAAAGCTGCATCTGGCTTTTGTTCTTCATCTGCTCGGTCATAATAACCGCACCAAGAGGCAGACTTATCGCCCGTTTAACCTCACCGTCACGTACAAGTGTGATTTCGGTACTGCCACCGCCTGTATCGTAGATAACACCATCTTTAATTCCGACAGTTTCCTTTACAGCGAGGTAGCTGTAGTACGCTTCCTGCTCACCGCTTATAATTTCAAACTGAAGCTGCGCCTTTTCCTTTACGCGAGAAAGGAAAAGTTCTTTATTTGCTGCACTGCGAAGAGCTGCGGTTGCAACTGCCGCAATTGAGGCACACTTGTAGTCTTTTGCGATGTTCACAAATTCCACGATTGCGTCAATCACACGCGACATTGCCTCTTCTTTGAGGAAGTTGTCGCTCGTCATACCTTCGCTTAATCTTACTGTTGCGCGAAGCTTCTGAAGCAGTTTATAACTGCCATCTTTTTCAAGCGCGTTCACACTCATACGAACAGAGTTAGAACCAAGGTCAATCACTGCAAAATTGTAACTCATACAAATTCCTCCTTAAAACATCTCATATTCATCAAGCGAGTCGGAAAGTGCGTACAAAAATTCGCGGGGTTCGCGGACGAGCATACACATTTTCATCGCCTTTGTAACCGTTTCTACAAATTCGGGAGATAAATCCGTAATCTTCATCGCGGTAGCAAGCGGGCACATTCCTTTTCCGCGCACATCCATCACGATTTCCATTTTTCCGCCACGCTTCACATAGGGTACAAGCGGGAAAATTCTGCACGACAACGGACGCAGTTTTCTGTCACAAGTGCCTGGGCAGGTAATGAGGCTAACCTCTTTCCCATCGTATGTAAAGTCGGTGTCGTGTATCTCTGCCCAATCGGGAAGCGGATTATACATTACCTCTTCTCCGGGGAAAAGATACATACCCGTTATTTCGTCCGTAACGGCACAGCATGCACCTTCACAAAGCTGACCGCAATCAACGGTAAGCGGAGTTATATCTTCAAGCATTTTATAAAGTTTTGTATAGAATTCTTTTTTGGAAAGTTTTAATTTCATAATATCACTTTATTTCTGTACAAATTTCTTGCTCTGCAAAAAATAGAGAAGTCTGCAAAGCGTTTTTTCAGGCAGTATTCTTCTGAAAAACACTGCTGTTTTCATAAGTTTTCCGGGAATTATTATAGGTTTTCCCTTTAGCATCTGTTCTATTGCATAATCTGCAACTTTTTTCTTGTCAGCGATAATAAGACTTCGTCCATTGTTTTCACCGTTTTCAAAGCTTACTCCTGCGACATTCTCAAACTCAGTCTTTATCGGTCCGGGGCAAAGCACGCTTATTTTAACATTCGACTTTTCGCGTCGAAGTTCCTCATAGAGCGATAGTGAAAGTCTGTATACATACGCTTTGGATGCGTAGTATGCTGCAAAAAGAGGGCCGGGATAAAATGCGGCGATTGATGATACATTCATAATATACCCGCTGTTTTTAGCACGAAACTTCTGTGCGGCAAGTTTGGTAAGAATATGTACCGCACGGACATTGGTGTCCATCATTTTAAGTTCGTCCTCAATTGGCGATGAACAAAAATCTCCGAACACGCCAAAGCCTGCATTATTGATGAACACATCTACCTCGTCAATGCGTGAGGCTATTTTTTCAATATCCTCATCCCTCGTTACATCGAGGCAAAGAATTTCAACATTGGTTTTAAGTTCCTCTTTAAGTTTTTTCAGTTTTTCTTCGCGCCTTGCAACGGCTATTATGTCGTAACCTTTCTTGGAAAGGATTGTTGCCATTTCATAACCGATGCCCGAACTTGCGCCTGTAATGAGTGCTTTCATTTTAGTTCTCCTTTGAGAATAGTTTCTATATGGGGACGGGGAGATTTTTGTAAGCCGTAGGCGTAACTAAAATTGACCTGTCCCCAAACATGAAAATGTCCCCCGTCCCATTATATTTCGTGGTCTCCTGTTGCAGCAAGACCGTTTTCATATCTCACTCCGTAGTCGTACCCACGCAACGGGCGTGTTACTTCTTTGAGTTTTTTCTTATAGAATTTTACTTTTTCAAGGACTTCTTCGCTTTTATCCTTAAGCATTGAAAACGATTTGTAGTAAAGGTAGTTTGTCATATACACTCCGTATTCAAACTGCTGATAATCCTCGATAAGGCTTTTCTTATCTCTTCCCTTTATATACTCTTTATAGTCTTCAAAACATGCTTCAAATCTGTCACGCATTTCAAGAAGCGACGGGCCTGCCTGATAATCATCCTCGCGGTAGTCAAGCTTTGCGTGCTTAAGCGGAAAGAAATTCGGATTTCCTTCGTTTAAGCATCTTGAAAGTGCAAATGTCTTGCCCTCGGACGCAAGGAGCTGATAATGCTTGATGTATTTACAGTTCGCGCCTGCTTCCTCAAGCTCTTTATAAACGGATTTCATTTTTTCTGCATCTTCGCCGTATCGTGCGAGGAAATATTCCTCAACAACGCGGTCTGCGTCACAATTCACATCCCAGAGCATACTCTTGAGAAGGTAGTTATTAAGTGCCTGAACTCCCCACACTCTTGCAAGCATATGAAGATACACAAAATGTCTTGCCCCTGTTTTATAAAATGTGGGGATGTCATGTCTTATCCTCTGTTCAAGAATAAACGGGAGCGCGGCAAATGTACTTACATTATAGTATTCACCGATAAGAAGTTCGCCCTTATAGAAACCTCCTGACCATTTGGAAAGATTGTCAAAAATAACTTTAAAGTCGGATCG
>JAZNLD010000098.1:0-5508 GCA_045578925.1 Clostridia bacterium | reverse complement strand
ATGCCGTCAGTTGTAGCTTTTATTGTTATTTTTCCATTTTCTATACTAAGGTTATCAGAAGCCTTTATACCGTGTCCTGACAAGGACTCAATAAACAAAGTTCCGTCACCTTTAATCTCAAGATTTTCTTTTGAATAGATTGCACCATCTTCGCTATCTTTTGCAATAAGATAGTTTTCTGTATCCTCACAGATTGTTATAAATGCCTTGTCAGCCTTTTCAACGAAGATGCAAGGGTCTTTCTCAGATATTATTTTAACACCGTCAAGACGGAGTTTTACTCTTTCCTTTGTGTTAATAGTGATGTTTCCGTTTTCAAGAGTTCCGCTTAATGTATAATCTCCACCCTTTGTAATCTTAATCTGATTATCGGAAATTTCAACACCTTCATTATCAGAAGTCATAGCATCAAGATTAATTGTGCCAAGGTTTTCTTTCCAGGAGTCGTCATTCTCATCATCTGAAGTGATAATAACCTTTTTTGCTTTTTCGTCCCACTCAACATTAAGTCCGAAGCTTTCAGAAATTGCACGCGCGGGAACTAAAGTTCTGCCTGATAAAATCTGTGCAGGGACTTCAAGAGAAATAGTTTCAATAATGGGGGTACCATCATCATCGGTTTTACCCTTATCAATATTAAGTTCTGCAGTATCTACAGTAAGAGTGATTGTTTTGGAATTTTTTCTTGCTGAAACAGTTCTTGTTTCATTATTCCATTTCACGAGTGCGCCGATTTCTTCAAAAATTTTACGAAGAGGTACCATTGTGCGTCCGTCAATGATTTCGGGGTTTATATCAAACTCAATTTTCTTTCCGTCAAGTTCAACTGTTATATCACTTTCCGCAAAGGCAGATATTCCTGCAAAGGAAGCCAATGCGAGAGCAAGGCACAAAATAATTGACAGCAACTTTTTCATAGTTATTCACCTCATTATTTAAATTTTATGGGTGCTGAAACTGCAAGAATAATGTTGAGATTTCCGTTCCTGCACCTGAGTTCATTTATGAATTCCTGCTCGTCTTCGTCACGAAGCATAATCACGCTGTAATTAAGTTCAAAGAGTGATCCGAGGTCTGTTGTTTTAATCTGATTAAGAGTATATTTTTTTGTATACTTCTTTAAGATTTCATCAAAGGCTCCCTGATAGTTAAGATTTTCGGGGATAGTAATTTTGAGAGTCTTCTGCTTTGTACTCTTTTCAAAAAAGCTAAGCTTCTCTGCAAGCACCATTACGATGCAAAGGATTGCTACAAAAATTGCACCGTAACCGAAAAGGCCTACACCACAAGCAAGACCTGCTGCAATATCAAAGAAAATGAAGCCGATATCCTTGGGGTCCCCGGGCGCACTTCTGAAACGAATAATGGAAAGTGTTCCTGCAAGGCTGAACGCTCTTGCTATATTGCTTCCGATAAAGAGTATAATTACAGAAAGAATTATAGGAAGCATAAGAAGAGTTATCGCCATACTACGCTGATAATTCTCTTCCTGCGTCTTATAGTATGTATAAGCTATTGCTGCGCCGAAAAGGATCGCAACAAGCATTGTCACAATCGCCGCGCCTACTGTTATGTCAGCAGAAACATTTGCCAGAATATTGTTAAATAAATTTTCCATTTTATATTACCTCTTCATATATTATTTCTTTAGTATCGTCATCGGAATTTATCATTTGTTTGAATTCCGTACCGTATTTTGAAAATCTGCGCCTTTTGATTTCAAGGTCTGACAATAATTCTACAAGCCATAAGGGCTTTGCCATAGATGTCTTGATTTCCATAAGATAGACATCGTCTGAAAGGAGCTTTTCTCCGTAATCTCCATCTTCAAATTTAAGGTTATACCTTCTTGAACGAATATTCATATCAAAAGATATTCGCAAATCCGTGTTGTTTTTTTCAAAATACGCTATTCTGTCATAAGCAAGATAAAGTTTTGGTGACAGATTATATATTTTAAGAAAATACTCAATTTCCCTAACTACCTGAATATTCATATATTCCTCCGGCTTAGGTGGAACTCCTGAAGCAACAAAGTCATACGCCTCAGAAAGTTTAAGCTTTGTTCTTCGTTTATTAACAAGACCTTTAAATTTCTTTTTTATTTCAAGAAAAACCTTTGAGTCAGAAGTAGGTACACCATAGGCACGAAGCCTCAATTTTTCCTTGTAAATCGGCTTCGATAATGATGTTCTTATAAGATAATCATCAGGAGTGTCAAAATAAATATTTGCGATAGTATATGGCCCATGGTCTTTATTATGCGAATCCATATCCATATGTTCATCAAGCACTTTTATCACTTTCAAAAAGGTATCTCGGTCAAGCAGATATTTATGCTCATATCTGTTGAAGACTTCTATCGCCATTTTCACACCTCCTGTTTGATTTTATCATAGAGTATTAAGGTTAAATTATAGTTAAATTTATTGAGTCACCGCAATTTCTTTTCCGTCTGAAGAAACCGACACATCTCCATCACTAGAGGAATATATTTCTGTACCAGAGCTTTTAAGAAGAGATATCACCTTATCAGATGCCGGATGCTTATCGCTGTCTGTAATAACAGCATATTGAGGCCTTACAGTGTTTATAAAGCGTTTTGTGTTTTTGTTATGTTTCCCGTGATGTGGCACTTTCAAAAAATCATATTTTCTTCCGAATTCGGATAAAACTTCCGGCAGCCTTCCTTCTTCCGCATCTCCCGCGAAAAGGAATGTGTTTTCTCCGTGAGTGATTGAAATAACAATTGAAAAATCATTGTCGCCCTCTATATAGTTCTGTTTTTTGGGAACAGATACCTCTAACAAAACATCGTCAAGTGTAAAGGCCTTATCCTTGTCAAGTATTGTAATATTCAGATTTTTTTCTTTTACAAAGCTTACATATGATTCATACTCGTCGTTATTCCCCACATAATCAGGAACAATAATGTTGCTTGCAGTTACATTTGCAAGAACTTCGGGAAATCCACCTACGTGGTCTTTGTCAAAGTGAGTTATAAAAAGATAGTCTATGTTTGATATTCCTTTTTCTTTTATCAAAGAAACCATATCCTCGCCGTCGTCTTCTTCACCGCAGTCAACTATAATGCTATGATTTTCGGTCTGCATTAAAATAGCATCTGCCTGACCTGATTTGAGAACTGTAAAATTAAAATTCCCCGACACAGGTGGTATTTCAACGGTTTTTATATTGCTCTCCTGACAAGAACACATCATACAAATCATTAAAGCCAGGGTAAATAAAGCTGCAATTTTTCGCATTTTTTGCACTCCTCCCCTATTATATGTATTTATTATAGCACAAAAAACAGTAAAAGTTAAGAAAAAAATCAAAAATCAGCCGAACAAATTTTACTTCGACTGATTTTCATGACTATATCTTATTTTGTTGTGATTGATTAAATGTCTTTTCTCCATCATCACAAGACTTTTAACCGCGGTTTTAGAAGCCACCTATCATAAACTGCCCCCAATATTTAAGCTTAAGGTGTTTCAATAATGCGTCAATTGACTTTTCCTGCAAATTAAATCTTTCAAAAATCATGATTGAACTCAGTTTAATCGTTCTTTATTTTTTTCCAATGCTAAAAATGCCTTTTCCGCTTCAACATCATCAATTTCTTCCATGGACGTTATTTTTCTTTTCACAAGCCCTGCAAAGAGAGTTCCCAGTGCTGAAAAGATAATCAATATTGAACTCAACCTTGTAGAAATTGCCGCAGGAAGATTTCCATAAGACTCCATAAGCATAACAGGGGTCATCATTTTTATACCATTGTCAACAGCAACTCTGAAAAGGAGCATATACCAAAGCCTTCTTCACCAGTAATCGCCATAGCAGATGTGAACATATTTTATTGTCATATATAACTGCATACAACAAAAATAATACTGCGCTGAGTTTAGATTTTTCAGGATAACTTTGGCATTTCAAAATTTCGCCTTCTTTTTTTGTTTAGAGAACTGTAAATTCTAATATTTTCCCGTATTTTGTAATCTCTTTTATGCATTCTTCAACTGATGACCACTGGTCTGCCCTTACATCAAGGTTAACAATTACGCTACCATCTTCATTGTGGTTGAATTTGGTACCGCAAAGTTCAAATCCATTGGCTATAATTTTATTTAAGACTTTTTCTGCATTAGTTATATCAATTGTTTCAACTTTAATTGAATATGTTTCCATTTCTGTTCGTATTTTTTGAGAAACAGAACGAAAGCCGAGCATTACAAGCATCATTAATAAAACAACAAAAATTGCAATAATATAATTACCTGAGCCTGCGGCGATACCAACACAAGCAGTTGTCCAAAGTCCTGCGGCAGTAGTTATTCCATGGATTTGTCCGCCACTCATTATAATTCCGCCTGCGCCAAGGAAACCAACACCACTTATAATCTGCGCTCCCATACGCATAATCTCAGTGGGAACATTATATTTTTTTACTAAACTTTCACTTACCACCATAACCGTTGCAGCACCAAGACAAAGAATTGTGTGTGTACGAAGTCCTGCAGCGTGTTTTGTTCCACCTCGCTCAAATCCGATTATTCCGCCAAGTAAGGCAGCTACAACAAGTCTTAAAAGAAGTTCAAGTTCTTCCGCTAAAAATCCCACTATAATTCCTCCTTAACAGGGATATTGAATCATTGAATTTTTTCATCATCCCTAAATTCGTTAAGTAGTAGTATAACATATATCTTCACATTATGCAAACACTTTGTTTCTCAACAAAAAACAATACCTGCTGAACAAAACAGCAGGTATCACAAAATATTATTTCAATATTCTTTTTATAATAAGTTTATAATTAGTCGTCGAATTCAACATCCCACTCAACGATTGTTCCGTCGTCAGCTTTTATTTCAGCACTATATTCTTTCAATCCATAATTGAACTCTACTTCATAAACAGCTACGCCTCTTTCCTTGTCAAGCTCAACCTTTATGAATTTTACGTCTTCCGCTTTTAACTGCGCTTTTTCAAGGGCGATTTCTTTTGCCTTTTCTTCACCGATAAATGCTGAAAGGTCAATTTCTTCCTTCACTTTGTCTTTATCTTTATTTTTGTCCTTGTCTTTCTGTGTATCATCAGCAACTATGATATCTGCATCAGTAACTGTAGGAAGATCCTTTTTCTTTTCATCTTTTATTTCTATACGTTTTTCATTTTCATACCAGTACACTGTTTTCCCCATGATTTCGCTGATTGCACGAAGAGGAAGATATGTTGTTCCATCGTAAAGTACAGGATATACTACTTCACCTTGGGCGTTTTTGAATTCTCTTTCAACGCCATCAATTTCTATAACGAAATCAGGTCTTAACTGAGCCTTTATTACATCAAAAGTTTCTTTCGCAACTACCCCTGTTCCAAATGCGAGAATCAATGCAAGCGTCAATGCTAAACCACGTCTTTTTTTCATAGTTTTCAACTCCTTTATTTTATGTAAACAAAAGAGGGCTTAAAGATTTTCTTTAAGCCCTTTAAATTTTTATGTGG
>JAZNLD010000097.1:0-40012 GCA_045578925.1 Clostridia bacterium | reverse complement strand
GGTCATATCGCATTCAATGACCCCCATGTAGCAGAGTTTGACGACAAGAAAGTAGTTAAGACAGTTGAGCTTGACGAAGTTTGCCGTATGCAGCAGGTTAACGACGGATGTTTCGCAAAACTTGACGAAGTTCCCAAGCAGGCACTTACTCTCACAATCCCCACACTTACTTCAGGTAAGTACCTTTTCTGCGTAGTACCTGCTCCTACAAAGGCTAACGCAGTTAAGAACACAGTTGAGGGCGAAATCACTCCCGACTGTCCTGCAAGTATTTTGAGAAAGCACGATAACGCTATCCTTTACTGCGACAGCGACAGTGCAGCACTTCTCAGCAAGTAATTTTGTTAACCAGGGGGATTATTCCCCTTGGTTAACCGAAATTAAATAATTCGAACTCGCATTCAGAGAATCGGATTATTTAATTTCGGTTATGCACATTTCTATACGAGGTGAAAAGTATGGTAACAAAAATCAGCGGTGGTAAGCTTATATTACCCGAAGGTATTGTAGAAGGAAAAAGCGTTTACTATGAAAATGGTACAATAATCGCAGTAACTGACGAGGAGCTTCCTTTTGACTGCGAAAAAAATGCGAACGGAAACTATGTTTCTGCAGGCTTCATTGATATTCATGTTCACGGCGGCTTCGGTGTAAGATTTGAAGACGCAACAGAGGAAGAAATCATTAAGGCTTGTGACGGTCATTTTGCTCATGGTACAACATCAATTTACCCTACACTTTCTTCAAGCACAATAGAGGATATGGAAAAAGCCTCAGCTTTGGTAAGAAAGGTAAAGGAAGACAAGTCTACAAAGGCTGAAATTGTTGGTATTCACCTCGAAGGACCTTATTTTTCACCGCTTCAGTGTGGTGCACAGGACCCCAACCATATAAGAAGACCCCAGAAAGAAGAATATATCAAGTTCCTGAACGAATATGCAGATATTATAAAGAGATGGAGCTACGCGCCTGAAGTGGATCCTGATCTTGAATTTCTTCATACTCTTACGGATTTTAATGTTATGGCATCAGCGGCTCATACAGATGCGCTCTATTCAGAAATGATGAATGCGTATAACAACGGAATGAAGATGATTACACATTTTTATTCCTGTACCTCTACCGTTACAAGAAAAGGTGGATTCAGATTCCCCGGCGTTCTTGAAGCAGGCTATCTTACAGACGGCATCACTGTAGAGGCTATTACAGACGGATGCCACCTTCCAGCTGAACTTATAAGACTTATACACAAGGTTAAAGGCCCTGAAAAAATGTGCCTTGTAACTGACAGCATCCGTTACGGCGGTATGGAAAACGAGGCAGACGGTATTGAAGATGATCATTGCCTTGTTGAAGATGGCGTTGCAAAGCTTAAAGACAGAAGTGCATTTGCAGGCAGTATCGCGACAACTGACCGTCTTGTACGCACTTGTGTAAAAATGGCAGGCCTTCCTCTTATTGACTCCGTTAAAATGGTTACACAGACTCCTGCAGAGATTATGAACCTTGACAAAAAAGGTAAAATAATGTATGGTTATGATGCAGAGTTTGTAATCTTTGACGAAGACATCAATGTTATAGAGGTTATTCGTCAGAGTGTACGCCCCTGATTTTTTGGAAGTTAATTTTAGCTTTTGATTAAGTAGGGGGTGAATGAGGCTTGTTTAATAGTAAGCATTCAGATTCTTCAGAAAACAATGAAAAACAAATCAGGATTGAAAGGCTTTTTTCCGATTTGTTTTTTGGTAATATAAGAAGCGAGTCGGATCTTGCTGAAAGATTGAAACTTGCCTCTTTGCCGGGTGAATTGACAAGGGCACATACCCTTATCATAACTCTTACAATCGATAGATTTGATGATTATCTGAAAACAAAATTCAGATATGGAAGAGAAGAACTTTATAGCGTTATTTCGGAAATAGCGCTTGAGGATAGTAAGAAGGCAATCTTTGCAACAGTAATGTATTCTTATAACAATATAGGAATTGTTGCCATCCAGAAGGATAAAAAAGAAGATCTTCGTATTTCAGCGGAAAAGTACTGCCAGCGGCTTTCACATGATTTGTCTGAAAAGCTGGGTATTACTTCTAAAATTAAAATATCCAAAGAGTTTTCGTATATGGGTCAGATTGTCGAGGCAGACAGAAATATTGAATTGACTGGGACAAGTAAGAGTGAAAGCATAAGAAATGAGATAATGGAATATCTCAGCAACAACTATTTTAATGACATCAGTCTGGTTGATTTAGCAGACTATATGTGCTACAACAAGGTTTATTTCTGCTCGTTTTACAGAAAGTATATGAATGAAAACTTTACTACGACACTAAATCGTATGCGTATTGAAAGGGCGAAAGAGCTGCTCAGGAAACCCGAAACAAAGGCTTCGCAGATTTTCAGTACCATTGGTTATAAAAGTGCTCCATATTTCTACAAGGTGTTTAAATCCTTCACCGGTAAAACCCCTGCAGAATATCAAAACGAGTTGAGTAAAAAGAACAAAAAGGAATAATCCATTTTTGGAAATAAAAATTCTCCTTGGGCATTTATTTCGTAGCATAAGTCAGAAATTTTGCTTGGGAGTTTTTTGTTTAACAGAAAAATTAATTTAATATAAAAATATCGTAGAAAGGAAAATGCATATGAAAATGACATTTCGTTGGTATGGCCAGGACGATTCAATTACTCTTGATCATATCAGACAAATTCCCTGTATGACAGGTGTTGTTACAGCTGTGTACAGTGTTCCCGTAGGCGAAGTATGGCCCCAGGAGCAAATCGACGAGATGAAGGCTCTTGTAAACGCAAAGGGCCTTGAAATGGAAGTTATTGAGTCTGTTCCCGTGCATGAAGATATCAAGCTCCGTCGCGGTAATTATCAGCTTTACATTGATAACTACAAAGAAAACATCCGTCGTCTTGCAAAAGCAGGAGTAAAGTGTATCTGCTATAACTTCATGCCTGTATTTGACTGGACTCGTTCTCGTCTTGATCAGCCTCTCAAGGATGGTTCAAACGCTCTTGTTTACTACAAAGAGGATGTTGACAAGATGGATCCGACAAAGATGACTCTTCCCGGCTGGGATGCGTCATACTCACCTGATGAAATTTCAGGTCTTGTAAACGCTTACAAGGAAATCGGAGAGGAAGGCCTCTGGGCAAACCTTGAATACTTTATCAAGGAGATTATGCCTGTAGCCGTTGAATGCGATGTTAACATGGCAATTCATCCCGACGATCCGCCGTGGTCAATTTTCGGTATTCCGAGAATTATTACAAACGAGGCAAACATTGACCGTTTCCTCGCTCTTTATGACGATGTACATCACGGTCTTACTCTTTGCAGCGGTTCACTTGGATGTGCTAAGTTCAATGACTATACTGCAATGGTAAGAAAGTTTGGCGCAATGGGCAGAATTCACTTTGCTCATGTAAGAAATATCAAAATCCTTGAAGACGGCTCATTTGAAGAAAGCGGTCACCTTTCAGAGTGTGGCTCACTTGATGTAGTTGAAATCCTCAAGGCTTATTATGAAACAGGCTTCAAGGGTTACCTTCGTCCTGACCACGGTCGTATGATCTGGGGTGAAACAGGAAAGCCCGGCTATGGTCTCTACGACAGAGCGCTCGGTGCTATGTATATGGCAGGTATCTGGGAGACTCTTGAAAAGGGAGGAAACAAATAATGAAGCTTCCTTTTGAAATCAATCTTAAAGGCAAGGTTGCAGTTGTAACAGGTGCCGGCGGTGTTCTCTGCTCGATGTTTGCAGAAGCGCTTGCAAAAACAGGTGCAAAGGTAGCTCTCCTTGACCTTAACGAAGAGGCTGCTAAAAAGTACGCTGAAGAAATCAATGCAAATGGTGGTACAGCGAAGGGTTATGCTTGTAATGTTCTTGATGAAGAAAGCATCCAGAAGGCTCACGATGAAATCGTGAAGGATTTTGGTACTTGCGATATTCTCATCAATGGTGCCGGCGGTAACAATCCCAAGGCTACTACCGATGACGAATATTTCGCACCCGAGGATATGGGCAAGGTAAAGACATTCTTTGACCTTGACAAGTCAGGTGTTGAATTCGTGTTCAACCTCAACTTCCTCGGCACACTTCTTCCCACACAGGTATTTGCAAAAGATATGCTTGATAAGGAAGATGCGAGCATCATCAACATTTCAAGTATGAATGCATACACACCTCTTACAAAAATCCCTGCATACAGCGGTGCAAAAGCTGCAATTTCCAACTTTACACAGTGGCTTGCAGTTCACTTCTCACGCACAAACATCCGTTGCAACGCGATTGCACCCGGATTTTTCGTAACAAAGCAGAACGAAAAGCTTCTCTTTAACGAAGATGGTACTCCCACTCCCAGAACAGGAAAAATTCTTGGTGCAACTCCTATGGGCAGATTCGGTGACGCAACCGAGCTTATCGGAACACTTCTTTTCCTTGTTTCAAAGGATGCAGCAAGCTTTGTTAACGGCGTTGTTATTCCCGTTGACGGTGGATTCTCTGCATATAGCGGAGTATAATATGTGTAAAAAACGCACGATTTTATTCAGATCGTGCGTTTTTTTGTTAGTAATATTACTTCACAAAAGAAATACGGATAATATTGTAAAAAAACACACTTTTTGCAATATTAAAACGTATTTTTTAGTATTTACTTTCTATAAAATATGTTTTAATATTAAATTAGTGTATAATAACTTAATTATTCTCTAAAACTTTTTTATTTAAAAATAGGAGGGAAAATAAATGAAAAAAGTTAGAATTACAGCACTGCTTCTTGCACTCTGCATGGTACTTTCTTTAGTTCCTTTTACAGCAATGGCTGAAGAGGCTGACAGAATTATTGTCCATGTAGATTCAAAAGCAAGATTTGCGGGCGACGGCAGCGAAGCAAAACCATTCAAAACAATCGAAGCAGCGAGAGAATATCTCCGCACAAAGGACCACAGAAAGAAAATTGCTGAGGTCATTATCCACGCTGGTATATACCCCCAGGAATTAACACTCAAATTCACACAGGAAGATTCAGGTACAGAAAACTATCCTGTAATTTACCGCAGTGCAGGTGACGGCGAAGTAAGAATGACCAACGCTGTTACTCTTAATCATATGGATTTCAAGCCCATTAGTGATGCCGGCATTCTCAAAAGGATTCCTTCCGAGGCACAGGGAAAGATTGGCGTGCTTGACCTTTCTGAATATCCTCTTGATTTCAGTGCGTTTGATTATGCGGCAAGATTTACAGATTCTCGCTATGCGGCTGCTACTGCTAACCTCTATCTTAACGATAAGAGACAGGAACTTTCCAGATGGCCCAATGTTGGCTTCCAGAACATTACTACAGTAGTAAGCGCAGGCGATACAGGTTCTACAGGTGATGGTAAAAAGGCTGAATTCAAGTATAACGACCTCCGTCCCGAAAGATGGCTTCAGGCAGATCAGGCACTGATTCGTGGCTACATCGGTTCTGAATATAACATGGACCATGTTCCGCTTAAGGGCGTAGATACAACAAAAAAGACAATTTACTTCACACATAAAACTGCTTATGGCGTAAAGCCCGGTCACAGATGGTATGTAGAAAACCTTCTTGAAGAAGTTGACTCTCCCGGAGAATTCTTCATAGATAAGAATACCAAGATGCTCTACTACTATCCTCCGTATAAACTCAAGGCAACTGATAAGCTTACAATCACTACACATATGAAGTCATATATCCAGACTGAAGGGGCTTCAAACATTATCTTTGACGGAATCAATGTTTATGACAACCTTATTAATTACGGATATTATATTCATAAATCAAACAATATCACAGTCCGTAATGCAACAATACAGAACATCGGTTCATACGCAGTGTATATATATGAATCAACAAATTGTACCGTTGAAGGATGTACAATTCAGGATATTGGTAAATACGGCATACAGCTTCGTGGCGGTGGCGATATTCAGACAATTACTCCCGGTAATAACCGTGTAGCAAACTGTCATTTCTACAATTGGGCGACAGTTCACGACTTCTGGGGAAACCACGCTGTAAATGTAGGTCGTACTTCAGATAATACAACAATCGGTGATATCGTTGAAAATAATATTATTCACGGTGCTCCCTATGGTCAGGCTATCCACTTCGGCGGAATGCAAAATCAGATAAGATATAACGAAATCTGCGGCGTTTCTCATGAAGGTGCCGACCTTGGCGTTATCTACGCAGGCCGTACCTGGAACGAGTGGGATAACGAAATGTCCTACAACTACATCCACAACTTCGGACCTATATTTGCAGCAAAATATCAGGTATCGGGTATTTATTGGGATGACTGGATGGTAGGTCAGAAGGCACACCATAATATTATAGTTCCCGGAACAAAGAACCGTACTGCAGGTAACCTTTTCGTAGGTTCTGACAGCTACTGGTGTGAAAATATCGTAGTTAATTCCGATATCGGTTCACGTGCTACTGACCGTGGATCAGCAATTCACGAAACATGTTATAAAACTGCAGCACCTTCTTACAAGGCTAACTCTCCTGCAATTTTGGAAAAGTATCCCAGAATCATGGAGCTTCGTGAAATGTATGAAACAAATAACAAGCTCATGATCTGTAAGAATAATACTTTCCATAACAATCTTTCAGTAGATGTTAACAGAGATAATTTCCAGGAAGCTCATACTAAAAATGGTAGTTTTATAAATAACCAGAACATCAAGGATTACGGTGTGTTTGTAGATCCCGAAAATCACGACTACCGTTTGAAGCGCGAGGCTGTAACAGAACTCAATTTCCCGGATACATTCATAAACGAAGATAACTTCAGCATGGATAAGATTGGTGTTCAGGAAAATGTTATGAAGCTTGAAAAGGTAGCAACACCTTTCAGACTCATTTATCCGACAAATGGTCAGACGGATGTTGTCAGAAATACTGCATATATTAAGTGGGAAGCTGCAAGATATGCTGATGCTTACGAATATGTAGTAGCAACTGACCCCGAACTTAAAAATGTTGTTGCGTCAGGTACATCAATCCATAATCTGGTAATGCTTCCTGATCTTAAGAACAATACAGTTTACTACTACAAGGTTTGGGCAAAAGCTTACTCCAAGCAGATTGGTAACACATGGCCCAGCGAAGGTGTTCCCTATATGTTCAAGACATCAGCAACAGACGTTCTTGAAAAGGAAATGCTTAACGATGAAATCAAAAACCTTAAAGCCCTTAAAACAACAGTTGATCCTCAGATAGGCCCTGCAATTGGTCAGTACAAGCAGGAGGTAACTACTGCTATCGACAATAAACTTGCGAGCGCACAGCTTATCGCAAATAAGGTAACAGGCAGTCAGGAAGAAATTCAGCAAGCTGTTGCAGAACTTCAGGAATTCCAGAATGGTATTTCAGGTTATAAGCGCGCAGGACATGAAAACATCAAGATTGATGACAATTGGCTTGCTCACGATGCGAGCACAGGCGTTTACAAGGAAGGCAACACGGTTAAAATCGAATCATTCGGTAGTGGCGGCTGGGCTTATTACAAGAGCAAAACTCCCGGATACACAGTTAAGCACTTCAGAATGAAGGTTAACTACAATGGTTATACAGGTCTTTCAATCAAGCAGAGCAATCCCAACGTTCAGTGTTATGACGCTACACTTAATACTTACCTTATAGTTCTTAAGCCTGAACAGATTGAATTCCAGAAGAGAAATCCCGGTGCTGCAAAAGTAGGCACTATCACAACCTATCCCAACAGCTTTATCAAAGAAGGCGAGTGGGTTGATATTGAATTCGGTAGCATCGACGTTCCCGGTGGTGTAAATGTATTCCTTAAGGTTAACGGAGAAACCGTATTTGACGAGGTTGATACAGAAACACCATGCTTCGGTGACGGTTACTTTGTAATCCGCCCCGGTAGTGAAGGCGCAGTAGTTGAACTTCAGGAGGCTGATCCTGCAAGCATTCCCGCAGGTGAATTTGTATACGGTGGTTCAGCAACTCAGATGGATCAGGCGAAGACAATCTACAATGCTGATAACAAGATAGCAGTTAAGACAGGTACATTTACAGAAGAATCTGCTACAACAATCGACGGTTCAAAGGTTAAGGTTTCAACCGATCCTAACGCTCAGGTTGTTTATACTGTAACTGATACAGAAGTACCTTATAAGACTTATTATTACCACAAACCTGTAGAGGGCGGTGACCCGAATGCAACTATCTCAATGGTAGCATATTCACCCACAACAGGTGGTAAGACAACTGTAGTTAAGAATGTTGACTTCTCCAAGGGAGAAGAAGGCTGGGTATACCTTGGCACTTACGAATGTGCTTCTCACTCGAAGATTGGTGATATCATCTTCACAATCAAGGGCAGCGGAAAGGGTAAACTTGTAGCTCCTGCAGTTGGTGTAGTAAAGGCTGATAAAGACCTTCTTGAATTCAACCGTACATTCTACGACTACTCTGAAAACCTTCTTCTTATGAAGATAGACTCTCAGAAGGCATTTACTGTTATTGATGAACTTCAGATTCCCGATACAGCTCCTTACATCGAAAACGGCAGAACGATGGTACCGCTTCGTTTCGTTTCAGAAGCATTTGGAGCAAAGGTTGACTGGGATGCAGACACACAGACCGCAACTATTACAAAGGGTGAAAATGTCGTTGCATTTACTATCGGTAAGAAGAACTATAAAGCAAACGGCACGGTTAAAGAATCTGAAACAGAAGCTAAGCTTGTAAATGGCAGAACAATGATTCCGCTTCGTGCAACAGTTGAAGCTCTCGGTAAGAAAGTTATGTGGTACGGCGATGAAAGAATGATTCTTATCGCAGATAGCTTCGGTTTCACAGAGGCTGACACAGGCAAACTCAAGACAGCAGCAAAAGGCTTTGACAAAGGATTTAATTAAGTAATTTAGTTACAAAAAAACGGACAGTTTTGCAAAAAAATTGTCCGTTTTTTTCTTGAATTCACCTCTTTCGAGTGGTATACTTACTATGTATGAAAAATTATTCACAAAAGGAGCGAATGAAATGAAAATTTTAATTATTGGCGCGCATGAAGATGATATCGAATTTCGTAATGCCGGAATGACCATAAAGTTCAAACAGCTTGGTCACGACGTAAGATTTCTCTGCCTTTGTAACGGTAATGGCGGACACCACATTCTTTCCCCCGAAGAAACTGCAAGAGTGAGAAAGGGCGAAACACAGCAGGTTGCAAAAATTCTTGGTGTTCAGTATGACATCTGGGAAGATATTAACGACTGTGAAATTGAGCCAACACTTGAAAACCGCAGAAGACTTACCCGTTACATCCGTGAATATAATCCCGACATCATTTGCACACATCGTGTGAATGACTACCATGCAGATCACCGTGCAACTGCACAGCTCGTTCAGGATGCGTCATACCTTCTTATTGTACCGCATTTCTGCCCCGAAACGCCTGCGATGAAGTCGATGCCCGTAATTATGCAGACAGTAGATGCGTTCAAAAATCCTGAATTCAGGGCAGATGTTGTTATCGGAATTGACGATGAAATTGAAACAAAGCTCGAATGTGTCCGTTGCCACAGATCGCAGATTTACGAATGGCTTCCTTATACTAAAGGAGAAACAGTTCCTGAAAGTGAAGAAGAAAGACGCGAGTGGATGAAGGGTATGAATATTACTCCCGAAACCACCGATGAAGAAGTTATGGCAGTTAAGAGTGGATATGCAGTTCGTTTTGCAAAGGTTGCAGCTCGTTTCAGAAAAGAGCTTATTGAAAAGTATGGCGAAGAAAAGGGTAGCAAGATTCGTTACGCAGAAGCTCTTATGCTTTCCGAATACGGAAAACAGCTTACTGAAGAAAACAAGGATACTTATTTCCCCTTCTGATCTGAGGTGTTGTTATGAATAAAAAAGAACTTATGGCGCGTGTTGGCGATATTTCGCAAATCGGCGGTGTGCGTGATTTTACATTTAACGACGGCAAGATGAAGGGCGTACGCGCTCTTGAAATCAATACCGGTAAAATATCATTTACAGTTATTCCTGACAGATGTATGGACATCGCGCAGGCGTTTTATAAAGGTGAAGCAATAAGCTGGATTTCAAAAACAGGCATAACTGCTCCTGAATATTACGACAGAACTGACAAGAATTTCCTTCGTGGATTTTTTGGCGGACTTGTGACTACCTGCGGGCTTAAAAACATCGGCAAGCCCTATCTTGATCAGGGACAGCACGGCAGGATTGCCAACACTCCTGCTGAAAAGGTTTCTGTTTTTGCCGATTGGGTCGGCGATGACTATGTTATCGAAGTTTCAGGTCAGGTTCGTGAATGTGCAGTTTTCGGAGAAAATCTTGTTCTTAAAAGAACTATCAGAACAAAACTTTTCTCGGACGAATTCACTCTTGAAGATACTATAATTAACGAGGGATTTGAAAACGAAGAAATAGCACTTTGCTATCATTGTAATTTTGGTTATCCGCTTGTAAATGAAAACGCAGTTATGACAAATGTTCCCGCGGATATTGCATCTCTTTCTGCGCCGATTCACGGCAAAAAGGAAGAATGTCTCAAAGTTCCCTTTGAAAATCAGGACGAAGTTACAGTTGGTATCAAAAACGAGAAGATATTTGCAAGTATTACATACAAAACCGCAACACTTCCAAATTTCCTTATCTGGAAAATGATGGGTGAGAGCGAGTATGTTATAGGTCTTGAACCCCGCACAACAAACCGCGGTGGTGAAAACATCCGCATAAATGACGAGTATGTTAACCTTAAACCCTTTGAGGAATATAAAACATACATCAAGTTTAAAGTTGAGGATGTAAAATAAATATAAAAGTAAACGGAACACACGATTCAATCGTGTGTTCCGTTTTTACTGTATAGTAATTTAACCGGAAAGAAAGCGTCAAAGCGGCACACTTCTTTTTTAGTTTTTCTTATTCATTTTTCTATACTCTGAAGGACTTACACCCATTGTCTTGATGAATAATGCAGTAAATGGCTTCGGGTTGCTGTATCCGACTTTTGCAGCTACATCCTGAATGCTTATAAAACTGTTTTCAGAAAGAAGCTGTGTAGCTTTTTCTATACGGACTTTTGACAGGTAGTCCTTGAAATTGTAGTTAGTAAGCTTTTTGAAAAGTCTGCTGATATAAGCCTGCGACATATTCATGTGAGTAGCAAGGTCGTGAAGAGAAACATCTCTTTGATAATTCTGATGGATGAACTCAATCATATCTTCACCATAGTTGTGTTCATCTGTTGTCTGGATGCTCTTTATCGCATCTGATAAAGTTATGAAAATATAGCGGACAGTATCTGAGAAATCGAAGAAACTCTCACAATGCTTCATCTTATGGTAGATGTTATAATCCTCTCCAAAGACAGCTTTTGCCTCGATTCCTGAAAAGGCAAATATTCTTGTGCAAAGGGCATAGAAAAGAATTGAAAGCTGAGAACGACTTTCCTCAAAACTTAATGATTGATTGAAGTTTTCGTTCAAAAGGAAATCAAGTGCAGAGAAAAGCTTCTCTTTATTCTGTCTTATGCAACTTGTATAGATTTCGTTTTCGATTTCGGGTGAATACAAAACCGTCAGACTGTGCTCTTCCGTAGAAGAAACCGTCTTGGTAGCAACGCTCAATTTTGATGTAGTGTGTCTGTAATATGTGGTAAGCAGAATGTGGGGAAGCTTTTTCCAGGTCATTACTTTTTCACTTATAGTTGAATGAATGCTTGTGCCAAGGTCAATTTCCATACCGATAAGGAGGTTTTTGAGCTTTTCTGTAAGAGTTATTGCATCATTGTACGATAATACGAATCCGTACACAGACGGAGTTATTGACGCTACAAATACTAACGGAGAATCACAGAATTCATTTTCAAGCATTGCTCGAAGCACACCATAGAATGAATGAAGATTCTCTGTATTTCCGAAAGTGTTGTCGTGCTCTATTTCGGCACCGAGAACAACCACGAAAAATGGGGGGAGATTATCAATATCAGGTATATGTCGATGCATTTCCTGCATTGCAGTTTCTGCGGATAAGCGTCCGTGAAGGAAATCACTTAAAAACTTTTCGCGTAGTGTTTTTTCCGACTTGCTTACAACGGTAGAAAGCTCTTTGTTTTTGTTGTTCAGTACAGAAATAAAGGAGGAAATTGCTTCGATTTCATTTTCGGATGGTTCAGCACCTATTTCATTGATCTGCGCAACGAGTCGGTCAATGGGGCTGTACGCTTTTGCAGAAAGTCTGCGGGAAAGAACAAGTGAAAGCAAAAACAAAACAATTGCTGAAAGAATAGAAAGTACAAGATGACGATTCATCTGTTGTGAATAGAGCGAAGTCGGCAGAATCAAGGTGTAGGAAAGATGCCCAAGCACCGTCGTCATAGAAGAATAGGAAGCAACTGTTGTATATTTGGAAACAGGTCGTCCTTCAGCAATCTTTGTAAGCTGTTCATACGAGAAGTCGCCGTTACAGTAAAGAGGGAAACCACCCTGACTGATCAGGAGCGAAGTGTATTCGGGAAGGTTCACTAAAAACGAATCCATTTCATAAAGAAGAATAATCGTGTAGCTTCCCGTGAAGTTTTTATCGTTGCGGATAGCCGTTGCAAAATATGTTTTGCCCTGACTTTCAGTAATGTAAACATACGGTGTCTGTAAAGCCGGCGGATTCTCGTTGGTAATAAGGTCAATCAATGATTCATAGTTAAGTCCGTACTGTTGTGTGAAGAATGTCGGGGACATTACCGAGCCGCTGGAAACAATATATTTATCGTTTGGCTGAGTTATAAAAATCTTTGCCGTGTTAGACGGCATCGCACTGATTTCGGAAGTCAGGTATTTGCTTAAATCTTTTCTTAAAGTGGGAGTAGGCGAGGGTGACTCAACGTACTCCTTAAAATATGTAGTGTTCTGATTGAAAAGAATTGAGTAATCCTGAAGCTTGGTGAAGGAGGCATCAATCATGCGGGAAATTTCTCTTAATGAATTACGGGCCTGTTGCTCATAACTCTTTTTTGAGAAAGAATATCGCTCAATATAAAATCCAAGCAGGAACAGAACTGAAAAAATCAGACATATAAGAAGCGAATTTTTCAGTATCAGCTTTTTATACCTATTCATATAGTGGCCTCCTTTCTTGTTTTTTACATTATAGCAAAAAATGAAACATAAATCAAGAAAAAAAGGAAAGTGGAGAAAAATCTGTCCATACTGTCAACAAAGGGGTTGGAAGTATTTACCTAAAGGTAAAAAATAAGGTGCTGATGTCAAAAATATGCCGTTGTAACGAAAATGTAACAATGTTAAAATATAACTGAGGTGATTTACCAATGAAGGACAATTACAAAGTAGAATTCAAAACAAAAATGGCAACAGCCTGGAAAGAAATAAGAAGAAGTAAGCAGCTTTATCTTTTGATGCTGCCGACACTCATTTACTTTTTGCTATTCTTTTACAGGCCAATCGGATTCCTTCAGATTGCGTTCAAGGATTACAATCCCCTGTTAGGTGCTTCGGACAGCCCGTGGGTAGGCTTCAAGCATTTTGAAGCGTTCTTTTCAAATCCGTACTTGGGACGACTTATCAGGAATACCTTTATGATCAACCTGATACAGTTGGTTACAATTTTCCCGCTTACAGTTGCATTTGCTCTGTTCATAAACGAAATCCCTTCCAAGAGGTATAAAACAATCGTTCAGACAGCCAGCTATATGCCACACTTCATTTCATCGGTTGTAGTAGCAGGTCTTGTAATCAGCTTCCTTTCTCCGTCAGCAGGTATTATAAACATCCTGATTGAGAAGCTTGGCTTTGAAAGACAGTATTTCCTGATTAAGCCTGAATACTTCAGAACGATATATGTCGCAATGGGCGGCTGGAAGGGAATAGGTTTTGGTACTATTCTTTACACATCAGCAATAAGCTCAATTGACGAAACACTTTACGAAGCAGCCCGCATTGACGGTGCGGGAAGATTCCGCCAGATGTGGCACATCACATTCAAGTCAATTCTTCCCACAATTATAATTATGTTCATCATGCGTATGGGTAATATGCTTTCAGTAGGTTATGAAACAATCATCCTTCTTTATCAGCCTACTACATATGAAACAGCTGACGTTATCAGTACCTACGTTTACAGACGCGGTCTTGT
The DNA here is from genome assembly GCA_045578925.1 of Clostridia bacterium. Lineage (GTDB taxonomy): Bacteria > Bacillota > Clostridia > UMGS1883 > UMGS1883 > UMGS1883. The sequence goes on along the minus strand of JAZNLD010000097.1, from coordinate 25,828 downwards.
TGATTCCGACTACTCCTTCTCAACAGCGGTAGGTCTTTTCAACAGTGTGATTTCGCTTACTCTTGTGGCTACAGCGAACTTCATATCCAAGAAAGTTACAGAAACATCACTTTGGTAAGAGAGGAGAGAATGTCGTGAAAATTAAAACAAAAGCAGATCGCGTATTAGATGCGATTATATGCGCATTTATGTTCATAGTTATAGTGTGCTCGATATTCCCTATCTGGTATATCGTTGTTGCATCTTTCAGTTCTAACGATGCCGTAGCAAGCGGCAGGGTAATTTTGTGGTTTAGCGATTTTACCCTTGAATCCTATAAAAGTGTTATCAGCACAAACGGTATATGGGTTTCTTACCTGAACACAATTTTTTATTCAGTAATTGGTACAATCATAAATATGTTCCTCACAGTAACCTGTGCGTACGCACTTTCAAAGAAGTGGCTCTACGGTAGAAAGGTCTTATCACTTTACATAATGGTTTCAATGTGGTTCGGTGCAGGCATGATTGCAACATTCATAAACTTCCGTGACCTTGGTATGATAAACTCCCGTTGGGGTATCTTCCTCGTAGGTGCGGTAGCCGCATATTATGTAATTCTTATGCGTTCATTCTTTGAATCAATTCCCGAGGCGCTTGATGAGTCAGCACGACTTGACGGTGCAGGTGACTTTACAATTTTGTGGAAAATATATCTTCCGCTTTCAACAGCGGCACTTATGACAATTTCACTTTATTACTTCGTTGGTCATTGGAACAGCTATTTCTGGGAAATGGTACTTCTTCAGGATGAATCAAAGCTTCCTCTTCAGGTTCTTCTTCAGAAGCTTGTTGTTAAGATGGATGCTATGAACTCTTCCGGCGGTGCAATGGACTTCAACATCATCTCTCGTGAAACTGTTGTTTACGCAACAATGGTTGTTGCAGTTCTCCCGATGCTTATCATTTACCCCTATGTACAGAAATTCTTTGTAAAGGGCGTAATGCTCGGCGCGGTAAAGGAATAAAACTTTACACTTCCTAACCCACAGGTGAAAACGACCTGCAAAAAAATGCAATTAAATTTAATTAAATATATAAAAAAGAAAGGAAATGGTACAATGAAAAAGGCACTCGCACTCGTTTTGGCACTTATGCTTCTTCTTACAGCCTGCGGTGGCGGCAGCAAGAAGACAAGTAGTGACGAAACAACCCTTACAATGTTTATGCATTTCTTCGGATACTGCGTTTATGACGAAGACTGGCCTCTTTTCCAGAAGGCATCCGAAATTACAGGCGTAAAGATTAAGGGTACTGTAGCGGAAAGTGTATCTGACTCTTCACAGGCTTGGACAACAATGCTTGTAGGTAAGACACTTCCCGACATCATTCACAACACAGAAGACAAACTCATTGAGCTTGCAAAGATGGGCGGTCTTATTCCTCTTGAAGAATACATCGAAAGCGGAAAGTACCCCAACATCAAGAAGTTCTTTGAAGATTGTCCCGAAGCACGCTTCCGTGGTTCAGGCGACGACGGACACATCTACTTCATTCCCGGTTCACTTTCCGGTATTGAAAGAGATGCTGTAACTTCTAAGGGTTGGTTCATCCGTACAGACTGGCTTGAAACACTCGGTCTTGAAGTTCCCAAGACAGTAGATGAATTCTACAATGTTCTTAAAGCATTCAAAACTCAGGATCCCAACGGTAACGGCAAGGCTGACGAAATTCCTTATTTCGGCAGACAGGAAGTTACTCAGGACCTTCTTCAGCTCTTCGGCGCACATTACACATGGCAGGAAGGTGCTGACGGTAAGCTCGTTCACGGTAAGACAGAAGAAAGCTACAAAAACGCAATCCGCGAAATTGCTAAGTGGTATAAGGAAGGCCTCATCGACGCCGAAGCTTATACTCGCGGCGGTAACGCAAGAGAACAGCTTCTCTCTGTAAACCTTGGTGGTGCTACACACGACTGGTTCAGCTCAACAGGTAAATTCGCAGACACATATAAGGAAACAATCCCCGGCTTCAAGTGGGAATGGATGCTTCCTCCCGCTGACTCAAACGGTGTAGTTAAGGAAGTTCGTTCAAGAAGCGCACTCCACGGTCTTGGATGGGGTATCTCAAAGGATAACAAGAACATCGAAAAGACACTTGAATACTTTGATTTCTGGCTTTCACCCGAAGGTTGTCAGCTCAATGCTTATGGTATCGAAGGTGTTCACCACACTGTAGTTGACGGTAAGAAGGTTTATACTGACGAAGTTCTTAACGCAGAAGGTGGCGTACCCACATATATGCGTAATCAGGGCCAGGTAGAATGTGGTACTGTTGGTAGTATCGAAGGCGAGCTTTCAGGTATGAATGAAATCGCTAAATCAGGCTTCCTTGCTTACGAAGAAGGTGGCTTCGTGCTTCCCGAATTCTACATGGGCAGATACACAGACGAAGAAAAGGATGCAGTAGCAGACATTGCTTCAAACATTTCTACATATATGAGTGAATGTGAACAGAAGTGGATTCTCGGCACAGCAGATGTAGATAAGGATTGGGACGGCTATATTGCAGAGCTTAAGAAGTTAGGTCTTGACGAATACACCAAGATTGTTAACGATGCATACGCTCGTAAAAAGGCAGTTCTCAACAAATAATCTTGAAATTTAATTAAATTTACAATTTACGCAACATTTATACATCATTTATACACATTTATACAAAATTTAATTTTATCCTATAATATATTTAAGGAGGAAAATTTATGTTTAAAAAAGTTTTAAGCCTGACATTGTCAGTAATGATGATTATGGCATTTGTTGCTATTCCTTCAATGGCAGCAGAAGAAGGTTCTTTTTCAGAAGCAAACTGGCACCAGTATGAAAGAGGCTTCTACACAAGTACTTCAGATTTTGCTGAGTACTTTAAAGAGTATGAAATAGACAGCGATGGAGACGAAAATCTTGTAGCGGTAAAAATGGTTGCATCTTCAGGAAAAACATTAACCAGCAACAGAAACCCCGTAGCATACAAGTTCGGTGTATCTGCGTCAGATTATGGCGAATATCAAGATGTAAATGCAACTTATGCACATATGAGATTCTATCTTGCATCATTCTCTGACCAGTATAGAAATGCTACGAATAAGCTTCAGCTGCGTTTGGACAAGGATGGAACAGGTTCTTCAAGAGATGCTTATCTTTTCCACACATGGAAAGAAGGAGATAATTTTGAAACCTCAGTTTACCCCGCAAGTTACTCAAGTAGTGCTGCTTACACTTCAAAGGACTGGATGGGCATAGCTCATCAGGGTGGAGCAGGTAATGGCCCTGCAGACAATGTAACAGCAAATTCACACCAAACTGCTCCTAAAGCAGAAGATTATGATAAGGTTGACCTTATTGTGGAATATAATAAGCAGGGCGGTGCTACATCATATATTTTCGTAAACGGAAAATTTATGGGTTCATACTATGACTCTGGTCTTACCGACAAGCATTTCCATGGTATAGTTCTCAGAATTGCCAGCGGACAGAAAACAAGAGGTAACAGTGACTATGTTGCTGCAAAGTTTGACACTGACAGAGTAGGTCACAGAGAGTACTACAACACTGATGACTACATGGTAACTATGGAAGACGTTATGCAGGATGCAGGTCTTGGTGCTGAGCTTGACGAAGAAAATATGATTTACAAGTCAAAAGCAGGCGACCTCGAATGGTATATGCCCGGATACAATTATGGTATATTTACAGATGTATACACATATGAAAGGGACTACAGCGAAAGACAGAGAATTAACGAAAATATTACATATTCAGGTACAGCAGCTACAATCGAAGCTACAAATACCGATACTGAAAACTATGCTACAGCTGCAAAAATGCTTTCAGGCTTCTACCCCATAAATGGTAAGACAGGTATCAGCTATGAAAGCTATCATCCCCGTGCAAAATACATCAAGCTTTCATTTGACCAGACAATCTCAAACGATGGAATGTGGCTCAAGTATGAAACAAGATATTCAGGTACGGAGCAGGCACTCCAGATGTGGAACAACAACGGAAACCTTGTTGTCGGTGTAAAGGGCGGCAGTAATATAACCTGTAACGGCAGCGGTTATAAGCCCACTGCTACAACAACAGGTACAAACCATATCGACTGGATTCTTGAGCCTGTAGAAACAGGTACTGACGAGGGTTACTTGAAGCAGTACGTATATGTTAACGGCAAGCTTGCAAGTGAAGGTAAAGTTGATTCATATTACGCAAATAGAGTAAACGATATCATCCTTAGCACTAAGAATGCAGAAGGTACAGTTACAATTGACAACTGGACACTTTCTACTTACAACCAGAATGCAGACTTCGCTGAAATCGAATCAGTTATCACAGGTGTTGAACCTGCAACAACATTTGAATGGATGGATGCTGAGTGCGCCTTTGAAGCAGACGGCGCGCTTTTCGTAATTTTCGGAGCGGCAGAAGCAACTCGTTACGAAGGCGCAGCTAAGCTTTATATCGCAGTTTACGGCGAATCAGGTGCTCTTCTTGACCTTGATATCAAGGACTTCGAAAGCGGTCTTGTTTATGGTAACGAAGAAGAACCCAAGATTTTCGACGCTTCAGCTTACGCTGAACCCGTTGATTTTGCAGTTGTATACCTTTGGGAGAATGGTACAATGAAGCCCCTCCTCGAACAGAAGATTATTGAACTCAACTAATCTTTAATAAGGATTATCTCTCTGCATCAGCTTTTGCTGATGCAGGGGGAGACCCCTTAAACCAAGCTGACTTTTATCTGAAGCGTATTCCATTATATAAACTATCTCATTTCCGAAGTAATGCCCAGATATAAAACTTATGAATTTGAAAATAATCATCATTTACTGATGTTTAATATATAAATCAATCAAAAAAAGCAAAAGCTTCCTATTATATATAAGCGAATAATTTTGAAATATAATTTTTAATTTTATATATACAAATTTTATAATGAGGTGAAAGGATTATGAAAAAACTTTTAGCAGTTGTTATAAGCATGGTTATGATTATAACAATGGTATCCTCCGTAACGGCGGTGGTTTCAAACAAGTATCAGACCCCCACCATTACACCCCCGGCAAACACACATCCCCGCGTAATGCTCAGAAGCAGTGACATTGCTACTATCAAGGAAAACATGTCATCTTCTCAGAACAGTGCGGCGACAAGTCACTTTGAATCACTTGTTTCCGGAAGCTATACTTCAGTTTCAATCGGTAACAAGACTTCAGGCGATAATTACAACTTCAACGATGAAAACCTGATTGAAGCATTTGCTTTCGATTACCTCATAAACGGTAACGAAGCAAGCGGTAATACTGCTGTAGCACGCCTTATCGAATATCTTGGCAAGGTTCAGTATTCAAATAGCCTTGAATACCGCTTTGCAGGTGGAGTAGTGTTCAAAGCTGCCGAGGTTTATGACTGGTGTTACGACCTTCTTGACTCAAGCGAAAGAAACTCTATCATCAGCGGCTGTGAAGACCTGATGGAAGATTACTTTGAAATCGGCTATCCGCCTACGAAACAGGATGCTATTCAGGGTCACGGTTCAGAAGCACAGCTTCTTCGTGACATGCTTGCATTTGGTATCGCTGTATACGACGAACGCCCCGACATCTACAATGCTGCAATGGGTAGAATCCAGCAGGAATATGTTCCTGTCCGTAACGACTACTATCGCAGTGAATACATCCATCAGGGTACTGAATACGGCTGGTATCGTTTCGCGTGGGATTTGTATGCTGAATTGCTCGTTCAGAAAATGAGCGGCGGCACACAGAATCTCTTTAATACCGACCTTATGAAGAATGTACTTTATGGTATGATTTATGCTCGTCGTCCCGACGGCAGATTCTTTACCGAAGGTGACAACAAGGAAAACGGTCGTTGGTACTACAACAACTTCAACCAGCAGACTGCAAAGCTTGCTGCTGACCTTTTCGATGATAAATATTTCAAGGGTGAATACAGATATATGCGCGGTGAAGAAGTCTTCACAAGCTCAAGCTTCACAGACGAGCGTTCATTTAACGCTGTTTACTGGCTCATTATGAACGATCCTTCAGTTCCTTTTGAAAAGGACAGAAGCTCTCTTCCCAAGAGTAAGTATTTCGGTTCTCCCGAAGGTAAGATTTACGCTAAGACCGATTGGGGCTACATCAAGACAGGTGCAAAGGACCACGGTGTTGCAGCCGCTGAAATGAAAATCGGTGAAAGATTCTCCGGTAACCACGATCACCTTGATGCAGGTACGTTCCAGCTTTATTTCCGCGGACAGCTGACAGGTGACTTCGGTGCGCAGGATGACTACAACAGTGATTTTGACCTTAACTATTACAGAAGAACGGTTGCGCATAACGCGATTACTATCTACGACAGCAGCGAATCATTCAAATCTGACAACGGAATCACAAGTATCGCTAACGATGGCGGTCAGCTTATCGGATACGGTGCACAAGACCTTTCTGCTTGGAAGACATCCGCTCCCTACAAGAGATCTGCAGTTGTGAATCAGTCAATTGCAGCAGATAACTCATACTCTTACATCAAGGGTGACCTTACATCTGCTTATAACAGCAACAAGTCAGGCGAAGTTGCCCGTTCAATGGCATTTCTTCCCACAGGTAGCCCTGGCGCACCCGCGATAATGGTTGTATTCGATAAGGTTACAAGCAAGAAGTCAAGCCAGACCAAAAAATTCCTTCTTCATCTTCCTACAGCACCTACTATAGAAGGCAATACAACAAGAATTGAAAACTCGCTTACCACAGAATATTCAAACGGTAGCGTTACATACGGCGGAAGACTTGCTGTAAACACACTTCTTCCTCAGAATGCGAAGATTACTGCTGTTCAGGGTACACAGACAAACGGTAAGACTTATACCCCCACTCAGCGTAACGAAAGCAAGAACGAACCCGAATGGGGAAGAATTGAAGTTCAGGCACAGACAGAAGGTACAACAACATACTTCCTTAACGTACTTACTGCTTCTGATACATGGAGAACTACCGAAGCTTCAACACTTATCGGAAGCGAATCATCACGCCTCGTAGGTACACAGACTCCCTACAATCAGGTTGTAATGTTCGCAAACACTGGTACAGGCTCACTTACACAGTCAGCTGACTTTACAGTAGAAAGCGGCGAAGATCAGAACTTCTTCATCTTCGGTATCGCAGGTGGCAAGTGGACAGTTAAGAAGGACTCAAGGCCCCTCGGTGTTTATGATGTAACTTCAACTGACGGTACTATCGCATTCTCAGTTGATGGCGATGCTTCAGGCGAATATACAGTAGCACCCTTTGACGATGGTGACATTGATTTCGCAACTGTCCTCTGGTACGATTATCGTCTTTCTAACGGCGACAGCCAGAGCACAACTGCAACAAGCTGGTACGACCTTAGCGAAAACGGTAACGCTCTCGCACTTCCCGCAGGCTCAAGCTGGGAAAGCAACGGTCTTTATGTAACTGCAGAAGATAGCACAACATATCTTCCTTCAATTGCAAAGGATACTGTAAACGGCAGCCAGTACACAATAGAATTCTCGATTTCCGATATTGATGTTCCGGAAGCAAAGAAGAGTCTTTCAATCCTCGGTGATGTAAGAAGCACTTTTGCAGTTCATAAGATTATCGGTGCAGAAAAGATTTATCTCAAGCTTCCCGGTTGGAAATCAACTCTCAGAAGACCTTTCCTCCATCCCACAGAAGTTGACGGTAATCATCATATAATTACTGTCAACAAGAATAAGGGTGAAGTGAAATGGTATCTTAATGGCACACTTTGCTCTGTAAGACCTTACAACGAAGATGAGGTAGCAGAAAATATCAAACTTATCTCAGGTAAAGGTAGCGCAGTATATCAGCAGATCAAGTTCCTCAATGTTGAAATTTCTGAAACTGATGCTGCAAATGAATACGAAGCATTTACAACAGGATTTTAATCTGTAATCAATTGTAGGAGTGCCCGTTTTCGGTCACTCCTGCAATACCGATTTCCATAGCAGAAAAAATTCTGCTAAACCTCTACACGACAGCCCCCTATAGGGAGGAGAAAAATGAAAATGAAAAAAACTATCAAAAAGATAATAAGCGCAGTTATGACACTTGCAATGGTTGTGTCATTATTTCCTGTGGCTGTATTTGCGGCAGAATTTTCTGAAGCAAATATTTCCAAGGGAAACTTTGACTTTTTTACGTTAGGTGCAACTGATGGCTCATATACCTTTGAACAACAGAAAGATTCTCAGGGAAGAGTCGCTGAACTTAATCTTCAGTTTGAAGCTCACGGCACTGCCCGTGACAAAATGATGAATTATGTCAATAAATCAGGTGTGGATGCAAAATTTGCCCATGTCAGATTTTATGTTAAGGGACTGAATTCTACCCCCGTTGGGCAGGACGATTTATACGCTTCAGGTATAAGAATCACTCATTATACGGGAAGTACCGAATCGTTGAGATTCAATCTCGGTGCTTCAATGTCTATTTTTGACGGCGACAATGACCTTCGCGGTTACGCTCTTAATTATACTTACAAGCACAGCAATCCCGACGAAGAAGTTTACAATAAATTCGACTATATTGCCGATTGTGAAAACGGTGTTGTATATCTTATAGTAAATGATGTTTTAAATGCCTTTTGTACAGATGCCACAAGAGATGGAAAGTTCTACGGCTTTGATATTTCCAAAATGGAAAGCGGCTGGGAAAAAGGCGACACTTTTACAGCAAAATTTGAAGAAGAAAATTATGGACATACTATATATAAAGATGCTGAAGGCTATGAAGTAACAATTGATGATGTACTTGCCGACGCAGGTATTTCTGCCGATGTTATCGCGCCTTACAGAAAGAAAATTGACAATGCAGCAGAATATGTTAAAAAGAACGCTGCATTCGTTCACGAAAGACCTGAACCTTTCCTCGTTACAGGCCCCGGTCTTATTATCCCCGTAGAAGAAGCAAACTACACTTCTCACTTTGATGTTACAATTGACCGTAACGCCGGTGGCGTAAAGGCAATGAAATCAAACTACAACAACAACACGAATCCTGCTTCTACCGCAAGTCCTCATATCGAAGTAAAATTTACGGTAGAGGAGAAGGCAAGCTACAACGTCTGGATTCGTACTTTTGCAAACACAAACCGAAGCGACTCATTCTTCTATGCTTTCGGTAACAATGCATACAAGCAGCAGGCTATGACACGTGGTGAAGATTACCGTTGGTACAGACTTCACTCACAGATTATGGAGCCCGGCACGGAATACAAGGTTCGTCTTCGTGGCCGTGAAAAGGATGCGGCAATTGACTGTGTACTTGTAACACGCGTACCCGGTCTTATTCCGGAAGGTCGTTACGGCAATATGCCCGACGAACTTTTGAACAGGGTTGAAATCCTTGATGCAAGCAATTATCCTGCTCCGCCTATCAATCCTCCGAAGAACGAACATCCCCGTGTTCTCTTCCTCAAGGAAGATATTCCCCGGATTATTGAAAATCTTAATCATCCCGACAATGCAGGTCTTAAAGAAAGATACGACTACTTCCTTGAAGAAGGCGTAACAAAAGAACAGACTTCATATTCAGCTTGGAACTTCTCAGCTATTGAGGTTCACGCGCTTGACTATGCTCTCTTCGGAAACAAGCAGCACGGCCGTGATGCTATTGACGCTTTGATGTTTATGATGGAGAATGTTTCTCTTTCAAACAGCGGTCTTTTGTATCGTGAGGCAGGTCACTTCATTCATTCAGCAGGTAAGGTTTATGACTGGTGTTATGACCTTCTCACTCCTGCAGAACGCGACAAGATTCTTTTGAACTCTGTTGTATTTGCAGGTAGTATGGAAAATGGCTGGCCTCCTGAAAAACAGGGCGCTTTCACAGGCCACGGCGCAGAAGCTCAGCTTCTTCGTGACCTTCTTACACTCGCAATCGCCGTTTACGACGAGCGTCCCGACCTCTGGGATTTCATCGGCGGCAGATATTATCGTGAATATGTTCCTGCAAGGCGCGTATTTGATACAGGTCTTCTGCAGGGTAGTGACTACGGTTTGTACCGTCAGATGTGGAGTGCTTACTCATACGCTCTTATAAAGGGTATGGGCGGTGAAGTTCCCATAGACCTCGAGCAGTATGAGGATAATACTCTCTGGCAGCTTTACTTCCGTCGTCCTGACGGCCAGATGGTTCGTGACGGTGATATTTCAGCAGGTGATAAGAATCAGATATGGTACTATTGGGAAGATTTCAAGATGACATACCTTCTTGACGCCTATCTTACAGAAAACCCCTATCTTAAGCGTGAATACGCGAAAATGTCACCGCAACTTGACCCGCATATGAGTAACAACGACTACTCATCAACAGCGGATGCGGTAATTTTCCTTGAACCTTCAACTCCGATTGCGAAAAATCATGAAAATCTTCCTCTTTCAAAATATTTTGATTCAGGTGTCGGCACATTGATTGCCCGTACCGGTTGGGAAGATGGCGCTGAATCTCCCGCAGTAGTTGCAAATATGAAACTCGGTGAGCATCAGGTTAACGGTCATATGCACCTGGATGCAGGTAGTTTCCAGCTTTACTACAAGGGTGCACTCGCAACAGAATCAGGTGTATACCAGGGTGCAAACAACTCTACAAGCGGTAACGGAGCGTCAGCATTCGGTTCAGAACACTTTAACTACTACGCAACAAAGACTATAGCGCACAACGCTATGCTCGTATATGACCCCTCCGAAGCAGGAAAGGCTGCAAATGCAAGATCAACTATCCTTGACGGCGGACAGAGAGCTGTTCATAATTCACAGGAGTATAACTTCAAGCAGATTGCAGGTAATGAAGACGAATACAAGGTCAGCGATTTGCAGGGATTGGAAATCGATCCTACAGATCCCATCAAGCCTGCATACACATATATGAAGGGTGACTTTACAAATGCATATACTGATAAGGTTTCTGACCACAAGCGTTCGTTTATGTTCTTAAACCTTGATAATGAAGAAGTTCCTGCAGCACTTATCGTTTTTGATAAGATTGATTCAAGTAACCCCTCATTCAAGAAAACATGGCTTCTTCATACTATTGAAGAACCTCAGATTAACGGAAATCAGACCGTTGCAATGAGAACCTATAAGAGCCCCGTTAAGGCATACGGCTATAACGGAAAGCTCACCCTTGATACTCTTCTTCCCAAGAGCAGTAATATTGAAAAAGTAGGTGGCGACCAGACCGGTTGGTACACAGTAAACGGCAAGAATTACGACGGTCAGAAGTTCGCTTCTGAAACTGATGAAGGTCAGACATGGCGTGTTGAAGTTTCACCCACAGCAGCTAATAAGGAAGATCATTTCCTTAACGTAATGCAGGTGAGCGATGCCGATAAGGAAAATTATCTTCCTACTGAGCTTGTGGAAAATGATTTGTTCTACGGCGTTACAATCAGTGACCGTGCGGTATTCTTCTCAAAAGACGCAAAGCGCACAGAAGGTGACTTTGAACTTTCAATCCCCGGAAGCGGTAAGTTCCAGTATACAATCTGCGATGTTTCTGCGGGCGTATATGAAGTTACTGTAAACGGTGAGCTTCAGACAATCGGAGTAACTGAAGAAGGCGGCGTGCTTGCATTTACTGCAGAAGCAGGAAATGTATCTGTTCACAAGACGGACGCAGAAGCACCTCAGGCTAAAAAAGCAGAAGTTCCCGACCCTGTTGATACAAATAAGGTAAGCCTTCGTATAGATAATGTATTTATCTACGACGAAAATCCTGCTTATATTAAGGAAGGCTCAACTGTTGTCACAGCAGATACGCTGGCTCGTCAGTATGGAATCAACATTTCAGATGATTCAAACACAGTTAAAATCTGGAATAAGAATTCCAGTATTACTCTCACAAACGGATCAAAGACAGCTCTTACAAATGATGGTGAAATTACACTTCCCATTGCTCCGTGGTACGAAAACGGAAAAATGTGGGTGCCTCTTCGTCAGGTTACCGAAGCTCTCGGCGGAACAGTTGAGTGGGACAGATTCTCTACAATTGTTTACATCACTTCTCCCGCAAGAGACTTGTCACTTCCCGAAGGCTTTGTAAGATTCTCCGAAGTATTGCCCGACGACGGTTCAGTCGATGGTGAGAACTATTCTTACAACGTATTCGATGAAGATCCCGATACAATCTGGGCATCTAACGGTAAGGGCAGATATATCACAATTATTCTTGAAAAAGAATCTGATATTGATGCGATTGAAGTTATGTTCAATCCCAATCAGGGACGTAATGCTGCATTTGAGGTTGCAATTTCAAATGACGGACAGAACTATCAGACAATCTATTCCGGAACAGGTGACGGTAGCGTTGAATCTGGTGCTTGGGAACACTTCGACTTTGGTAGTGTACACAAGGCTAAGTATGTAAGATTCATCGGCCAGGGTAGTAACATCAGTAACTGGAATGCCGTTAAGGAAATCAGAATTTCCGGAAAGTAACAGAAAGGTAGGAAAATCTTTATGAAAAAGGTTTTGAAGAATATTATCGCACTTATCTGTGTGATTTCAATGCTTGGCTCATTGGCGGCGGTTGCCGCCGGTGAGGCACACATTGTCTACACCAGAAGTGAAGATACAAAAACTATAACAGCAACAGCAACTTTGCCTGATGGTGCTGAAAATAAAATTCTCGTTTTAACTTCATACGCAAACGGTTTGCTTAAGCAGATTAAAACAGACAGAATAATCAGTAACGGTGTTCTCTCTGCAACAATTGATGCAGGCGTAGACGAAGTTATCGCAAATGTAATTGATGGATTCGGAGGAGAAACTGCTTCTTCAAAGGCTGTTTACGCTGCTGAAGAATTGGATATTCGCGGAATTTTGATTAACGGTGAAGAACTCGCAGATTTTTCAAACGAAGTTGACGAATATACCATTATGTGTGAAGCAGGCGAAGTTGATATCGATGTTATCCTTAAGGATGCTACAACAAAGGTTGAAATAAGCGATAATGTTTCTCCTGGCAGAGCGAAGATTGAGCTTTCTACATACAGAGGAGAAAAGAGAACAATCACCCTTACTATGTATGATTCAGAAGAAAAAACATACACTCTTTCAAATCTTACATACTTGCTTGGTGACGAAGAATACGAAATCCCCGATTTCGATCCCAACACTTATAACTACAGCGTAGAGCTTCCCGATAATACAATGAATATAAGACTTGTTCCTGAAACAGCAGGACTTGTTAAGACTTATCTTACAGATACTATGGTAACATCTGTTGATGGTGTTGATATCGGTAAGCTTTACGGTACAGCTTCAGAAGCTTATGTTTATAAGCGTTATGCAGTAAATAATCTTGTTCCTGTCAAAAACGAAGTTGCAAGTGTAGAAATTGTTGTTTCAAATGGTAAAGAGGGTAGAGACGAAAAAGAATCTGTTTATCAGATAGAATTTACTGCTCGTCAGCCCAGACTTACTGAATTTAATTTCTCTGGTTGCGCGGATGATAACGAAAAACCTGCATTCATTGGTGGTAGTGCTGTAAATAACGACAATGGAACAATCATTACAACACAGAACGGTTGGGCAGTTGGTAATATAACTGACAAGCTTCTCGGTGGTAGCATGTTTATGTTTGCCGACATTCGTAAGAGTGCTTGGTGGCTCACAAATAGCGCTACAGAGGATTATTTCAACTTTACAGCTGATACACCCGGTACAATATATGTTATTTCGGGTGAAACATTCAGAAACACCTCAGCATATTCAGAAGACGGCTGGACAAAGCTTCCCGGAACTGAACCTACAAATTTTCCTGACTGGGGCGTGAACTACAGACAGATCCGTAAGGACTATAATGACTGGAATGTTGATTATCTTATGAGCTGTCTTTACTACAACGCTGCAAACGCAAAGGAAAAGCGTGCTATTGATCCCGGTATAACTCAGACAACGGCATTTGATGAAGCTGAAGTTACAAGCCGTGTTATGGTAAATGGTTATTCAAAGTCATTTGAAGCAGGCGAGAATGTAAAGATATTCAATACAGGCAGATCAGACTGGAACGCTGCGTCAATCTGTGCCGTTATCAAGTGGGACGAAGATTATGTACAGTACGCTCCCGAAGTTGAAACAGATTTTGAAACTGAAGGAGACGATGAAACAGTCCTTAGCGACCCGCTTCCTCCGGTTGATAAAATTGTAATTCCTCCGCACGAGGATATCATTCTTGATGTAGCATTTGATGAAGATACAAATACTTCTTCAAATGTATGGAATGACAAGAGTGGTCATGAAAACCATATTGCTCTTGATTCAAGTGTTGGACACTGGACAGCAGATGGTTACGAGATTCAGAGTGGTGCAGGTACAGTAGCACTTGCAGAAGATGTTGCAGATATCTTCAATACACATAACTTTACACTTGAATTTGAACTTGCCGATGCAACCTTTGATGAAGGTAGCAGCATTGTTCTCTTCTCATATGATGGAAATAACTTCATCCTTTCATCTGAAACTCAGGTGCAGATGATGGGTTGGTCAACACCTCTTCAGAGACCCAAGTTTGACTCTGCAAAACTTGTAGGAAAGAAGCATACAGTAGTATTTGATGGCACAAACAGCAAGATTTACTGGTACATTGAAGGCGAAGATGCTCCTATTTCCAAGACTTTGAAAGCTCCCGATAATATAGGTCTTGTTTCACTTGGTGTAGATAATGAAGAATATGCTGGTAGCGTAACATTCAAGAGTATCAGAGTTTATAACAAGACTCTTACAGCAGACGAAATTACAGGAGGTGAGGCACAGTGAAAAAGAGAATAACAGCAATAATTACAGCTCTTATGATGCTTCCCACAGTGGCACTTGCATCTTTGGAGGCGACTCTTGATAAAGAGGCTGACAAGATTAACATATTCGGTGAAACAGACAAAAATAATGTAAGCGTTATGCTTCTTAATCCCGGATATGACATTTCATCAACTGACGAAAACGATGAAATACTTGCTTCTGCTGTGCTTTTCTACAGACCTTTGGATGTAGAATACGGGGTATATGAGTATTCCATCAAAATGCCCTCAACTGCAGAAAGAGGCAGATATACCCTCTATGTTGACAGTGAAGAAAAAGTTTTATATTATGCTTCTGCAGCAGAAAGACTTTCTATGATTGCTGAAGTAAAGGCCGCTATCGAAGCAGGTACTCTTGTTGAGTACCTTGCTGAGAACGGTGTCTACCTTTGCGACGCGGAAAAGTTCTTGCTCGCAGAGAACACTGCAGGTATAGCTACTGTTGCGGAAGATTTCCTTTCTGAAACAGAGCTTGTTGCAGAAAGTCCCGAATCTCTCGGTGATATAAATGATGCTCTTAATTTCTCAGTAACTGTACAGCTTCTGAATGAAAGAAAGCTTGAAGAAATCGACGAAATCAAAAATATTGTTGATGAAGAAGAAATGGCAATTAAGTTCAGTCAGAAGGAACTTATTCCTGAATCCAAGCAAAACGATATTATTGAAAGAATTTCAAGCAAGAGTATCTCTACAAAGGATGGCTTCTACAAGGAATTGCAGGAAAGTATCTTTATAGGTGTTATAAACGAAACCAAAACTCTTTCAAGTGCAGAAAGAAGAGATTTCTTTGATGAATATGCTCTTGACGCTAATCTTGAAATTTCAGATTATGCTTCTCTCGGCGACACAGAAAGAAGTACTGTAATCGCCCAGCTTTCAGCAGCAAAGAAAAATTCAATTGCGACTATGCAGGAAAAACTTGATGAACTTTGCGGTTCAGATGACTCTTCAGATGAAAATGGCTCAAATGACGACTATACAGGAAATGAAACCGGTGGTGGCGGAGTTTCTGCAGGCGGCATGGGTGGCGGAGGAGGTTCTTCAAAGCCTGAAAATCCTGTAGAACCTGAAACTCCCGTTGAGCCTGAAAAACCTGTTGATGATAAAATCACATTCAGCGATATGCAGAATTACGCATGGGCTGAAGATGCTGTTGGTAACCTCAGCAAGAGAGAAATAATCAATGGTTATGCAGATGGAACATTCAAACCCGAAGGAACAATCACTCGTGGTGAGTTCATTACTATGATTTCAAGAGCATTCCTTCCTGAATTCTCAGGCGAAGGCAAGGAATTTGCAGACGTAAAGGCAGATGAATGGTATTATTCATATATTATGGCTGCTCTTGAAAATAAAATCGTAAATGGTGTTAGCGAAACAGAATTCCTTCCCAACGAAAAAATCCGTCGTTGCGATATGGCTGTAATATTGAATAATCTCTTAAACTTCAAGGGCAAAACCCTTGAAAGCGGAGAAGTTTCATTCGTTGATGCTGAATCAATTGCAGAATATGCAAAAAATGCAGTAAATATCCTTAATAACAATGGCATAATCAAGGGTGATGATAAAAATAACTTCAGACCCAATGATTTTGCGAACAGAGCAGAAGCGGCTGTAATGCTTGACAGATTTATAAATCTTGTAGAAGGGGAGGGTACTAAATAATGAAAAAGAGAATTATTTCAATAATACTTGTTACATTGCTTATGGTAACCTCTCTGCCTTCTTTTGCAAAGGCTGCATCAACTCCGGTTCCCGAATATGTATCTCAGCTTCTTGAGTCATTGGGTATTATGTCTTCTACCGAAGCAAATATTGATCGTGAAGTTCAGAGAAACTATGTAGCACAGGTGCTTTTAAACCTTTCAAAGCTTGATAATGGTACAGCTACAGGTACATATTATACAGATGTGCCTGCTGAAAGTGTTAATGCCTATGCAATTGAAAAAATGACTGAACTTGGTTACTTCCGTGGCGTTGGCGGCGGACTGTTTAATCCCGATGGTTATATTGCAGTAAACGATATGGCTCGCCTTCTCCTTCAGTATGCAGGATACGGCGTTGCACTTTCAAATCCTGCAGTTACAAGCGCCGCTTACAAAAATGTCGGCGTTTCAGGATACGCAACCTATCGCGACCTTGCACATATGATTTTCAATGTTTTGTGTATGGATGCGATGAACATTACTGAATTCACTCAGACAGGCAGCAGTTTTGAAATCAACAAAGATGTTACTGTTATGGCAGACCTTTTCAATGTTTATGAAGTAAAAGGTACTGTAATTGAAAATGATTTGACAGGTTTGTGGGGCGACTCAACACTTATTGAAAATCATTTTAAGTTGGAAACAACAAACGGCAAACTTCTTCTTGATACAGGAAAAACTGATGCAGACAGCAATATCGGTAAACACATCACTGTTTTTTATCAGTATGACAGAGAAATGGGTACACGAAAGGTTCTTTCTTACAATGTAGAAAGAGCAAGCAGCGTATACGAACTTGACCTTTCTGTATTTGATTTTGCAAGTTCTACCGAGAACGAATTGAAGTATAAAGAAGGCAAAGTTAAAAAAGAAGTAAGATACAATTCAATGACATCTGTTATATATAACGGTACATTCTATACAGATGCAGGCTTCTCCTTTGAAAATTTGACAGGCCTTGATGGTAGTATTACTGTTATAGATAATAATTTGGATAAGGTTGCAGATGTTTTTGTTATCACAGCGTACAAGACTTATGTAGTGAAAAGCGTTGTGCTTTCAGACGGTCGTGTTTTCTCAAAAAATACCGATGAAGTTGTAGTTCTTAATGAAGAAAAGTACGACAAATATTCTCTTAGCAATATGGGCGGTAAGAAAGCATACCTTGAAGATTTTATGCCCGGTGTAGTTATCTCTGTGGCACAGAATGCAACAACCTCTGAAAAAAAGGTTCTTAAGGCTTACGTTGCAGAGGAGAAAGTAGAAGGAAAGGCAACTTCAGTATATGATGAAGACGGAAGAAGATTCCTTGAAATGGGTGGAGAAACATATGAACTTCTTCCTGATGTAGAAGTACCTGATTTAGGAAAACAGATTACAGCATATATCAATCCTTTTGGAAAAATAGCTGCTATCAATGCAGGTTTATCAAGTGAATTTCTGTTTGGATTGATAACAGGTGTATCTATTGATGCCAAAGAGCAGAATCTTAAAATCAAGCTCCTTAATACTGACAGCGAATATGTAGAATATGTAGTTGCTGAGAATGTAAAGTATGATGGCGAAAAAATAAAGAGCTATAAGACTGTATACGATAAAATTGCTTCAGTTCCTGCTTTGAAAGTAAACGACGGAACTTTTGAAAAGGGAATATTCCCGATTCATTACGAGCTCAATGCAGAGGGCAAGATATCTTTGATTGATACTTCTTCAGTAGGTGCAAATGAAGATAAATTAAGCAGTATGACGAAAATGGATGCAGCACCCAGCAGCACTCTTATGGGAGACTATGTTTTAGGTGCAGAAGTTGCAACAAAGGCTGATACTCCGGTATTTGCAGTTTCAGGTCCTATAGTAAATGGTGCTATAACATACGATATCATAAATAATGATACATACACCAGCTGTAATGTTATTAGCGACTATTCTCCTCCGAGATCATTCTCTTATGCCGCGTATACAATGAATGCAGAAAAAAAGTATGCTGACTTCATTCTTACACATACCAACTCAACAGATTGGGATGCAGGTAAAGATGATTCAATTCTGATAATTGATAAAATATCTTATGTGTATGACGAAGACCTCGAAATGATGCTTCCCAAGGTTGAAGGATATGAAGCAGGTATAAAGAGATCTGTCGTTGTAAGTGCAGAATCAGTTGAAAACTTTAATTCTCTTGATTTGAAGCAGGGCGACGGTATCCGTTATACTACTGCTGCAGGTAAGATGACAAGAGTTGAAAACAACAGACCTACTATTTCTCATTACGAAGACGGCTTCCAGATAAGAGCTATCAGAGAAGCTGAGCACGAACTTGATAGATTGAAGACAGGTTATGACAACTTCTATCTGATTTATGGTTATGTTCTTGAAAGAGAAGGCGACATTATGACAATTGCTTTCAAATCACCCGGAGCTTATGCAAGTGGCGTTAATTCAGGCACAAAGCTTCCCGGTACAAGAAGCAATGAAGAGCTTTCTGGTGCCAAGGCTGTTGTAAAGCTCCCTGCGAACGTTGCGGTTACTGTATATGACCCTACAAGAGAAGACGAAAAGGTATTTGCCGGTACATATGACGAAATTCTCGATTACGACAGTGTAGGCGAGGAATGTTCTTTCGTAGCACTTCGTTACAGAAACTATGTGCTTAGCGACATCGTTGTACTTAATAACTCATCTCTTTACAGATAAAAGGAAGAATTATAATGAAAATATTTGTTAATATCCAAAAGGGGTTTCGTAACAATAGTTTTATTACCCCTGCAATAAAAGAATATCTTGAAAAAATAGGAGAAGTAACATATAACGAAAGCTCATCACCGCTAGGCGGTGATGAGCTCAAAGAAGCTCTTATTGGTAAAGATGTTGTAATAACAGGTTGGGGACAGCCAATTATTACCGCTGATATTGCAGGCGATTTGAAGCTTATAGTACACACCGGCGGGACAGTAGGTGGTATAGTGGATATAAGCGTGTTTGACAAGGGAATAAAGGTAATAAGCGGTAACAATTATTACGCTGAATCTGTTGCCGAGGGAACGCTTTCCTATATGCTTTACGCACTTCGCGATATGGGGCACTATGGCAGTCTTATAAAAAATGGTGAATGGACTTGGGAAGCAAAGAGCGAGGGCCTTATCGGACAGAGCGTCGGAATAGTTTCATATGGAGCTATTTCATCACGCCTCATTCCGAAGCTTCGTCTTTTCACTGATAATATCAAAGTTTATTCAACTCACGAGGATGAAGCTCTTGCAGAGAGAGAGGGTTTCACATATGCTTCTCTTGAGGAGATTTTCAGCACATGTAAAATTGTATCTGTGCATACAGCCAAGAATCCTGAAACCTTCCATATGATTAATAAAAAGCATTTTGACTTGCTGATGGACGGCGCACTTTTCATCAACACCTCTCGCGGAGCGGTTATTGACGAAGAGGCTCTTATTGAAACATTGAAGGAAAATCGTTTCAAAGCGCTTTTGGATGTTTACGAAACTGAACCTCCTAAGGAGGGGAACGAGCTTCGTAACCTCGATAATGTAATGCTTTTTCCTCATATGGCGGGACCTACTTATGATATGCGTGAAAGAATCACGGGTTATCTTATTGACGATATCGTTCGCTTTACAAATGGCGAAACAATGCAAAACGAAATTTCAAAGGAAACCGCACTTCAGATGACAATCGCATAAGGAGACAAATATGACTCAGTATTCTTTTAACGGTAACCTGATTTGTCCGGAGGAGCTTAGTGAGGCTTCTCCGGTTTTCGTTTTCCACAGACAGCTTGAAAAGTTCGAGCCCAGTGGAAAACTTCCGCAGAATGTTCATATGCTTTTCCGCAAGAAATTTTCTGCAGATTCAAAAAAGAAAACAATTATTAAAATAACAGCAGACGACTATTATAAACTTTATATAAATGGGAATTATGTAGGACAGGGACCTGCGGCATGCTTTCATTTTCATTATTACTTTAATGAATTTGATATCACCGACTACATAAAAGACGGCGAGAATACAATTGCAATTCACGCCTATTATCAGGGACTTATCAATCGCGTATGGGTAAGTGGCGATGACAGAGCCGGTGTGATTTTTGATATTATTTCCGACGGCGAAGTTATAGCTAAAAGCGATGAGAGTGTTTCTTGCTGCATTCACGATGGCTTTGAGGCAATGGGAATGGTCGGCTATGAAACACAGTTTATGGAACGCTATGATTCTAACGCCAACTGTGTTGGCTTTGAAAAGCCCGGATTTGATGATTCAGCTTGGAAAAATGCAAGAATCTATAAAAACAGCGACCATAAATTTTACCCACAGAAGACAAAAAATCTCATAACCGAGGAAATTCTTCCTGCAGAAATTAAAAAAGACGGAAATACCGTTTTCATTGATTTCGGAAGTACTTATGTAGGTTATCTCAGTTTAGTGTGCGAAGGAAAGCGTGGCGATGTTGTAACTCTTCGCTTCGGTCAGGAACTTGACGAAAACGGGGAAGTGCGATTTAACCTTCGTGCAAACTGCCAATATGAAGAAGAATGGATTCTTTCAGGCAGGGAGGATGTACTTGATCAGTTTGACTATAAATCTTTCAGATATGTAAGTCTGATACTTCCCGAAGGATGCCAGGTGAAAGAAACATCACTTATTTCAAGACACTATCCGTTCAATCTCATTGGCAAATTAAAATATGAAGACGACGATCTCAAAAAGATTTGGGACTTATGTATAAACTCTCTCCGATACGGTGTTCAGGATAATATTCAGGACTGTATGGAAAGGGAAAAGGGGCAGTATTTAGGTGACGGTTCATTCACATCGCTTACATACGCGGTGCTCACAGGTGATGCTGACATAATGGAAAAACTGATAGACGATGCACTTCGTACTCAGTTTATAAATGACGGCCTTATGACTTGCGCTCCTTGTGCATTCATGCAGGAAATTGCAGAATATTCCCTGATGCTTCCGCAACTTATGGAGTCTCACTACATCGTTACTGGCAAGCTGGAATATCTCAAGTCAAATTTTGAAAAGGCTAAAAAAATCATTGATTATTATCTTGAAAATTACTCAATGGACAACAGCCTTATCGGAAATCTTGACAAGTGGTGTGTTGTTGACTGGCCACAAAATGCCCGTGACGGCTACGACTACGACCTTTCCGAGGGTAAGGTTTCAGAAGGAACACACAATGTTATAAATGCATATCTTTATGGTGCGATGAATCGAATCAACCGTATTGCAAAAATCTGCGGAATTGATTTTAGTTATGACACAGAGCCTCTTCGTCGTGATTATATTGAAAACTTCTACGATGAAGAGCAGGGGCTCTTCTGTGATACTCCTGTGTCAAAACATACAGCGCTTGCATCAAATGTTTTTGCGCTTGCATTTGACCTTTGTCCCGATAAGGAAACGGAAGAGAGAATCATTGAAATGATAATAAAAAAGAATGCCGAATCATCAGCATTCTTTGTAACCTTTGCATCTTTGTATGCACTTAAGCGTTTAGGTCGCGAAAATGAAATTAAGGAAGTTCTCAAAGATGAGGGAAGATGGCTCCGTATGATTTCCGAAGGAGCAACCGTTACCTTTGAGGCGTGGGGAAAAGATGTAAAATGGAATACATCGTTATTCCATCTTTGCTACACCTTTGCCCTGCTTTATATGATTGATTGGGGAATGGAAAAGCTCTTTTAATAAATGTTTTTCATAAAGGAAACGAAATCTTCAAAAAGTTCATCATTTGAAATGTTGAGATCTTTGAGTTCGTTTCGCCACAAACTTTCCCATTCAAGCGAGTAGCAACCATCATAACCAAAATCTTTAAGAAGTTTTACGATTTTTCCGATAGGAAGTTCACCTTTTCCAAGTGCGGTATATATATAGTCGTGCTGATTTTTATCAGTTGGCTTTATGCCGTCCTTGATGTGAATGTGTGCGATGTCTTTTCCGATATAATTCAAGGTTTCTTCGGGGGTTTCATCATCTTCAATAGGATGTATAATATCCCATATGATTTTGATATTATCTCTGTTTACATCGTCAAGAAGTTCGCGGAGAGCCCTTCCGGTAGCATACTCATTGTGGGTTTCAATCCATACTTCAATGTCAGTGCTGTCGCATAATTTTCGGAGCATCTCTACAATTTCAGAATGAACGACGGGGTCTTTAGGAGCATCGTAGGTTCTGCAGAAATTTCCAAGGAAAATTCTTATAGCACTAATTCCTGCTTCGGACGCATTTTTAAAAAGCTCAATAGCTTTATCCAAAAGCTCCTGATTATAGCTTTTAATGCAGATACTGCTTCCAAGATTGGTTATGTTTAATCCCTCTCCGTATGTGAAAGTGTTGTCATTATTAGTACGCACTTCAGCACCGTAAAAACCAAAAGTTTCACAGAAATTTTTAAGTTCTTCTGCTGATGCACTCATACAGGGGAGAGTTGAAAAAGAAAGTTTCAAAATAATACACTCCTTCAGATAGTATGACACTATACTATCACAGTGAGTGTTAGTCAGTCAATCAAAAGACAATAAAAAGGTGTTTATGTCAAAATAATACCGAATGTAGAATGAAAGGATGAGGTAAATGAAAGAATTCAGACCTTCAAGCATACCGCTTTTCGTTGTAGATCCATTTTTCAGCATCTGGTCTGAAAGTGATAAACTTCGTGAAGATGTCACAAAACATTGGACAGGCAGGCGCAATCCTGTAACTGCGGGAGTTTTTATAGATGATAAACTTCATCTTCTTGTAGGTAATTTCGCTTGTGATGGTGACAGAAGAAAGATTGCTTTTGAGCAGTATATTCCGCAGAAGTCACTCAGCGTACTTCCGACAAGAACTATTTGTGAATTTGAAAATGATATAGTTTCAGTTAAACTGACTTTTACTACTCCTTTCATTATTGACAGACCAGATATATGCTCAAGACCTGTTTCTTATCTTGAATACGAAATCAATGTAATTGACGGGAAAGAGCATACTACTGATTTCTACTTTGACATTTCCTGCGAATGTGCGGTAAACTCCTATAACGGACGAGTTATTGCAAAAAAGGGTGAAAACTCTGTATTTTTCGGCAATGCAGTACAGAATATATTTACCGGCGTTATAAAAGACCCGATGACTGTTGACTGGGGCTATATCCATGTAGCTGATACTGAAGCAGTTGTTATTGATGGCTTGCCCAAGCGTTGGAGACAGTTCAAGGAGCTTTCTTTTGATACCGAATATGGTGCGTTTGAAGAATATCCCTATATAATGCTCCGAAAAAAGGAAACAAGTGGAGTTATAACACTTGCTTATGATGACATATATTCCTGTGAATATTTCAAAGAAAAGCTTGATGGCTATTATAAAAAGTACTTCGATACTTTTGATGATATGCTCGTTGCTTCGGTTTCCGAATATGATGAAATCAAAAAGCTTTGCTGTGAATTTGATGAAAAAATGATGGCAGAAACATCAAAGATAAGCGGAAATTACGAAAAACTGACATCACTTGCATATCGTCAGGTAATGGCTGCACACAAAATGGTTCAGGACAAGAAGGGTAATCTTCTTTATTTCTCAAAGGAATGTCACTCCAATGGTTGTATGGGAACGCTCGATGTTACATATCCTTCAATTCCTTTGTTCCTGAAATATAATCCCGAATTTGTTCTCGGAATGCTCAGACCTATCATAGATTTTGCCGAGAGCGATGCGTGGGAATTTGATTTTGCGCCTCACGATTTAGGTATGTATCCTCTTGCAAACGGTCAGGTTTACGGCCTTGAAGACGGCAAAATGAAACGCGAAATGCAGATGCCCGTTGAAGAATGCGGAAATATGCTCCTCTGCGTTGCGGCAGCAGTGAAATATGGCGCAGACAGATCTTTTGCCGAAGATAATAAGGCACTTCTTAAAAAGTGGGCTGACTACCTTGTGAAAGACGGATATGACCCCGGAAATCAGCTTTGTACAGATGACTTTGCAGGACCTTCTGCACATAACTGTAACCTCAGCATCAAGGCAATTTTAGCAATAGCGGCATACGGAAAATTGTTTGATGAGCCCGAATACATAACTGTTGCAAAAGAATATGCTGACAGATGGAAGAAGGAAGCTTCAAACGAAAAAGCTACAAAGCTCGCTTTCGATAATGAGGACTCATGGAGTCTTAAATATAACATCGTCTGGGATAAACTTTTAGATATAAATGTTTTTGATGAAGATGTTTTTGAGAAAGAGGTTAATCTCTATCTTGCAAAGATTAATGAATATGGAGTTCCGCTTGATTGCCGCGCTGATTATACTAAAGCAGACTGGCAGATGTGGACAACGGTAATGACAAAAAATAAGGAATACCGTGATATAATCATTGACAAAATGTACGCTTTTATCAATGATACACCTGACAGAACTCCGTTCCCTGATTGGTACTATACTTCAGATTGCAGACGCGAGTTCTTCCAGAACAGAACAGTTTTAGGCGGAATATACATAAACTTATTGTAATTCAGGAGGAAATTCAAATGAAAAAAGTTTTGTCAGTAATTATTGCCATTATGCTTGTTGTGGGAATCCTTCCCGCAGCATACGCACAGAACACTAATGATACTCAAATCAAAAATGTAATCTATATGATTCCTGATGGCGGTGGTATGGTACCGCTTGAGCTTGCAAGTATGGTAAAAGAAGCAGGCGGACTTACAAACAAGGAAATGTTTCCCTATGTAACAAAGGTTACAGAAGGCAAGGCTAATCTTCTTGATTACCTTGTAGGCGGAATTACAACATATTGCTCTGATGATCCCGTAACAGACTCTGCTGCAGGCGGAACTGCGCTTTCATCAGGTTATAAAACAAATAAGGGTTATGTAGGGGTGGATACATCTATTAAGCCCCGTGCTACAATTCTTGAAATGTGTCAGCTTCTTGGAAAAGCTACAGGTATGGTAACAACATACGACTGGGCAAACGCAACGCCCGCATCATTTGCTTCGCACGATAACTCCCGTTCAAACAACGGCACAATTTCCGAGCAGGTTGCCAATCAGGATATTGATGTTGTTTTAGGCGTAGGATTTGACATGTCAGGTTGGAGTGACATCAGTGAAGCTGAAAAAAGAGGCTACACAATTATAAATAATCGCGCTGAACTTCAAACGGTTAAGAAGGGCGACAGAATCTGGGGCAACCTTGAAAACAGAGAATTCCCCTACGATTCTAACAACACTGCCG
>JAZNLD010000096.1:0-10129 GCA_045578925.1 Clostridia bacterium | reverse complement strand
CGTCAACTACATATATTTCATACTTTCCTTCCCTGCCAAAGTCAATCTTTATATCCTTCGCGGGTGAGTTATCATCCTCTGAATAGTTAGTAACAACGCACAATACTTTTCCGTTTTTATCAATTCCGCAAAGAGTATATATGTTTTCCGGTTCATTTTCACATCTCACTTCTGATTCCATATCATAGAATTTTCCGTACCACATAAGCGGATAATAGCCTTTAAGAGGCTTATTTGTATAGTAGTCAAACGCGCCACAGAAAACTGACGGTCTTGTGTCGTAATACATAAGCATATCTATTCCGCTTGTCTTCTGCGCTTCACACATACAAGCCATAACGAATGAAGCACCTTTAAGACCATGAATTGCGTTAACAGTGTACTGGAACATATCTGTCCAGCCCTTTACATAGTTCCATTCGTTAAGAATGCTTTCAGCGTTTTCATAGCCGTTTTTGATAAGCATATTTTCAATGCGGTATGCTCTATCAATCATATGAACGGGTTCGCGGCAATAAATGTGCCATGAGAAGAAATCAATGGGTGCATTTCTCTTATGCATTTCTGCAAGAAATTCGTCCGCCCATTCTTCATTCCACGCAAGCGCAGGGCCACCGATTTTAAGATCGGGGAAGCATTTTTTAAGATGCTTTGAAGTTATTTCATAAAGGTCAAAATACTGCGCCTTTGTACCTCCCCATGTACGCTTGTTTTCAGCTTCTTCGGGGTCAAGATCGGGTTCGTTCCAGATTTCCCAATATTTGATATTGAGATTATAGCCGTCTGCCCAACCTTCGTTATAGTGTCTTATAATATGCTCGCATATTACCGCCCACTTTTTGAAATCCTTCGGAGGAAGCGTAAAGTATTTTTTTACGTAATGCTCAATGCTCTGCCCCAGTCTGAAGAAAGTTTCAGTACCTGCATCAAGACAAACCAGAATTGATTCGTCCGTACAATCGAAATCGTATGAAGCAGGATCGTTTTCGTCCGCGTCAAAATTGGGGAAAATATTTGAAATATCGTGGCTGTGTCTTCCGCCGTATTTGGGAATTTCAGCAGAATCGTGGTTTCTTGAGTAAGGGATTCTTGCTGCCTTATAATCTGCAAAATTGCTTGTGAATTGATCCTCGGCGTGTCTTTTATGCCAAGGGCCACCATTTGTTGCATTGAGTATTTTGAATTCTCCCTGTTTTTTAGCTAAATCAAATTTTAAAATATCCATACTTTCCTCCACTGACAAACAGAATTTATCGTACGCAATATGTTATAGCTTCAATAGTTTTATCACCACTGAAATTAATGACTTTTTCTTCACCCGGTAAAAGAGAGAAGAAGTTATCCTCAAATAAGCAATCTCCACATAACTCAACAGCATGAATATATGTGTTGGCTTTCAGCAGCACAGCATCTTCTTTCACAGTCATTTCAATATTTCCGTCGTTTCTGAAAATCGAAAGTTTTCCCGACTTGAAGAAAGTTCTGTACCCGTTACATTCAGCGATAATAATAGTAGATTTTTCAGGAAATTCAATTTCTGTTTTAGAAGAAGAATTAGTTTCTGCAGAAAGTGAAATTACCTCTTCCTTTAAAATTTCAGATTTGTTAAAGTCAAGATACTTTACAGTTATATCTTTCGTAATGCTTTCCTTCGATGCATTGCAAAGATACAGATAAGCCTTGCCGTTTTCCTCAGTCATACTTACTATATAGTCCTTCGCTGCATTTCTGAATGCATAGTAACCTGACTTGGGTTTAAGATAATAGTCAATAATTGCCCAACCTGCCGCAGCGGGCCAGCAATCGTTAAGCATCCAGTAAATAATACCGCCACAGAATCCAAGATTGCGAAGAGTGTTTTCCATCGACACTCTCATCCATTCATACTGAAGATACTGATATTTGAAATGACGGTCTTGCCCATTTTCAAACTTGCCAAGTATTTTTTCTGCAAACTCGGAGAAATAAGTATAAAGCTCGCAATCAAGTCCCGGATTCCCTTTTGTGTGGTAGAGCCATATATCGTCTCCGTTTATGATGTCGTCTTCCGTCATAAACTTAAGCATACTTGATTTTGATGATGCACCGAAGCAAGGTTCTTCGGCAATAAATCTTGCCGTAAACTCCTTGAGTTTTGTCAAATAGTCGCTTCCGTCGGAATCTGATTTTATGTAGTCAAACAGCATTCTCAAGAACTGAGTATGATGTGTTGTTCCTACAGATTTTGAAGCATATACATTACCGCCGTAGGGACTCGAAATGAAAAACGGTCTTGTAAAATCGTATTTATTTATATAAGGCATTGCACCAAGAAGAGATGCTTTTCTGCCCTTGAAATTCTCCATTGTATCAGCGCCGTCAACTGCGTTTTCATTATCACCGTTCCACCACATAAGCGAAGGATGATTTCTAAGCTTTTTAACCGCAAACTCAGCCTCTTTCTGAAGCTGTTTTATGAAGTTTTCATCGTTTTCGGGATACTGACCGCACGCCATTAAGAAATCCTGAATAACCAAAATTCCAAGGCGGTCACATTCGTTATAGAAGTGGTCTTTCTCAAAGAGTCCGCCACCCCATACTCTAACGGTGTTCATACCGGCATCTTTTGCCATAGTAAGTATATGTGTTATTTTTTCGTCTGTCTCTTCTGAAACAAATGGCTCACAGGGAACCCAGTTAGCACCTTTACAAAGAATCTTTCTTCCGTTAAGAATAACCGCGAAAGATGAAAACTCTGTATTAAAGTCGTATTTTTTACCGCTTGGGGTATCCTGCAAAGCTTTGCAAAGATTATAAGCATCGCTTCCGATTTCATCTTTTTTCTGGAGTATTCTTATTGTTCTTATACCAAACTTCTGCTCAAAAGAGTTATCATTATAATTTAAGGTAAATGTATACAGCGGATTTTCGCTGTTATCAATATCCCATATATCAGGTGAATCAATGCTGATATCAAATCTGAAAGAACTTGTGTTGATATATAAATTTTTATTATATACAACCTCGCCTCTGCTATTCTTAACCTCGCAGAGAACATCAGCACCATTTTCAAAGTTTCCAAACTCTGCAATTGCACATATCTGCGCACCGAAAGCATCTATATGAGAAGTGTAGATATATACATCCTTGCAATCGAAGCCTTCCTCATATTCAATATAGACAGGACGATAAATTCCGAATGTAATAAGTCTTTGAACCCAATCCCATCCGTATGTACACTGAATTCTTCTGGTATGCAATCTTTCGGTAGTAAAAGCACCCGGAAGTTTTTCTTTTCCCTCTACCATTTCTGCAGGAGGATAGAAAATAACCTCGATTGTATTTTCACCATTTTTCAGCAAGGAGTATCCCTTTATGCGATGGGTGATAAACATATTGTCAAAGCTATGCTTTTCACCATTTATTATTACATCACAGTAAGTGTCAAGCCCTTCAAAAACAATATATGAATTTTCAGCCTTGTCCACAAAAAACTTTCTTGAATAGCTCCATACCTGATGCTCAATCCACTGATATTTTTCTGCATTATCACGATAGAAAATATCTTCGATAAGTCCGGCATTTTTAAGATCAGTGTGCACGCATCCGGGGACTTGTGCTTCTATATTTATATTTTTCTCTTTGCAAATAAGTTGCCATTTTCCGTCAAGAGTAATTCTGTTCATATTAAATCACATTCCCGTTTAATTACTTTTTCTTACAAATTTCACGTAAATCATATAAAGCAAGCCTACTGCTATTCCGACAACACACGCTGTCAAAAGCAAGTTGAATACGGCATTCCAGCCACCGCTGTGGTCTGCAATAGCACCAAGTCCGTATGCACTTATTGTGCTGCCCATATAGCAAAAACCATTGAGTATTCCTGCAATTCTTCCCGGCTCTGCTTTATCTCTCATTTTAAGCGGTGCGATAGATGTAATTACGTTATTTACACCGTGCATCATACACATAACAATTCCGAAGCAAAGTATCATAACGATAGCGCTTGAACCACCAAACAAAATGATTGAAGCGATAAATACTGCAGATACTGTGAAAAGAGTAACTGTCAAAGCAACGAAATCTCTTATAATATGGTTGAGTTTAACTGAAATGATTGCACCGAAAGTTCCAAGAAGCGGTAAAACTATGGTAGACAAAATCGCATTTTCATTTCCCATACCGTAATTTTCAGCAAGGAGCGTCGGCATCCATGTATTGAGTCCGTCTTTTACAAGGTTGTCAATAACCGCAAACAGTGCTAAAGCACCTATTATAATACCTACACCGCGTAATTTTTTCTCGGTTTTTTCTTTCTTTTCATCAGGTTTTTCGTATACAGGATTATTTTTGAAAATCAAAAGCCAAAGAGCAGCGATTGTTGACATAAGACATGCTGCAAAAATGAAAGCTATACGGTAATTTCCGAGCCATACGAAAAACGCACTGCTTCCGTATGTGAAAATTGTACCCGCTGTTGCAGTTGTGCTCATTACTATAAGAGCTTTTTCCATATGCTTTGAGTCAAGGTTTGTACCAAGTACATTGATAATTGAAGACCAAAGACAAGACTGCAAAAATCCGTTGATAATCCATACAAACTTAAAAGAAACAAACGGTAACCACAGAATTAACAAGTTGAGTATGGATGAAGCAAAAAGCACAATCGGGAAAATAAATTTCTTGTTGTACCTTTTACACATAATTCCGTTTACAACCTGACCGATACCATAAGAAAAGAAAAAGAATGTTGTAACCAATCCTGCTTCTGCGTGGTTTGTTCCGAAGTCACGCATTATAAGATTTATGTTTGCGTTATAGCTGTATCTTCCCAGATATGCCAATGTATAAACACACCAGCATAACCAGATTATAGTGTTTTGTGAGCATTTAAACTTGTTTTTTAATGTCGCCATTTTCATTAGTCCTCGTCGTTAATAAAGTATGCGTTTGTATTTGCGTGTTTTCCTGACTCATCAGTAACAGTGATTCTTACATATTTATCTTCCTTGAAAAGTCTGAACTTGGCAGTTGTAAGTTCCTTGTCCTTTTTATATGTAGCCTGAGCAATGTTTCTGTTTGTCATCATAGAAATTTTCACAGCTGGAGAACAGGTTATATAAATCCATTTTTCGTCGTGCCACAATGAATAAATTTCAGGTCCCTGCGAAGCGTAAAATTCACCTTTGAAAAGAGAGTCCATTATTGAATCGTAAGAAAGTTCATCGGCAAATATAACTGTATATGCGCCAAATGAATCGGACATTATATGACCAAGAGGCTTTTCGTTATGGTTATCGTCTGCGCCGATGCAGAATATTTTCTCTCCACCTCTTAATATATCGTCGTAAACACGAGGATTATATTCATCAAAACCTGACACAAGGCAACTGTAGTTACAAATTTCCAGCGCGTGCATACCATGGAAGTTTATATAGTCAGAATAATTATCACGCGACCATGTAGGGTGGTTATAAGTAACAAAGAAACCATTATCCCTTGCGGTCTGCATTGCTTCGCTTATACATTCGCCTGTATGCACTCTTTCAAAATCAGGAACATTTTCATCGAAGCAAACCTGGTCTTTGTAGTTCACAGCGTTTGCAAAAAGATACTTTTCTCTGTGCCAGCAAACCTGTTTAAGATTCTTCTGATCCTTCTGTATGAAACAGATATGGGTTTTATTATGCGTAAGATCAGGTTTTATCTCACCATTGATTTCTATTTCATAGCCATTGAGTGCTATAAAGTCCTTATCACAAAGCTCAGAATGGTCTATCATAACATCGTGATCTGTGTACGCAACAACACTATACCCACGCTTCTGATACTCTTCCTTAACCTGTTTTGGAGTAAGCATTGCATCCGAAATAGTAGTATGACAATGAAGATTAGCCTTGAATCTTTGTTTATTACCGTCAAGCAATATTTTTTTCATAATAAAACCCTTTCACAAAAAAACATTAGTTAACTTTTAATCCTCGTCATTGATAAAGTAAGCGATTGTGTTCGCTTTCTTTCCTGCTTCGTCCATAACGGTCAATCTTACATATTTATCTTCTTTGAAAATTCTGAACCTGGCAGTTGTAAGTTCCTTGTCCTTTTTATAAGTAGCCTGAGCAATGTTTCTGTTTGGCATCATAGAAATTTTCACAGCTGGAGAACAGGTTATATAAATCCATTTTTCGTCGTGCCACAATGAATAAATTTCAGGTCCCTGTGAAGCGTACAAATGGCCTTTAAAAAGACAATCCATTATTGACTCATAGGAAAGCTCGTCAGCTAAAACAACTGTAAATGCACCGAAGGAATCTGACTTGGGATGGTCAAGGGGAAATTCGTTATGATTATCGTCTGCAGCTATACAGAAGATTTTTTCGCCACCTCTTAACATATCGTCATAAACGCGGGGATTATAGTCATCAAAGCCGTCTACAAAACAGCCATTGTTGCAGATTTCCATAGCGTGCATACCATGGTAATTTATATAGTCAGTATAATCCTCACCTGACCAGGTAGGATGATTGTAGGTAACAAAGAATCCGTTATCTCTCGCAATCTGCATTGCCTCGCTGATACATTCGCCTGTATGCACTCTTTCAAAATCAGGAACATTTTCGTCGAAGCAAACCTGATCTTTGTAGTTAATAGCATTTCCGAAAAGATATTTTTCTCTATGCCAGCAAACCTGTGTAAGATTTTTAGGATCACTCTGTATAAAACAAATGTGACATTTTTTATAATCCTTGTCATCTCGCGGAGGCTCATTGATTTCAATCTCGTAGCCGTTAAGAGCGATAAAGTCTTTATCTGTAAGGTCAGAATGATCTATCATTACATCGTGGTCGGTGAATGCAACTGCGCTGTAGCCTTCCTTCTTATATGCTTCCTTTACCTGTTCAGGGGTAAGCTGTCCATCCGAAATGGTTGTATGGCAATGAAGGTTTACCTTAAATCTTTGTTTGTTTCCGTCAAGTAATATTTTTTTCATTTCCGGCTCTCCTTGCGTGTCAGACTGCCTTGATTATTTTACGATTTTAGAAAGCTCACATACTGCACGGAAGAAATAGAAATCTCCGTAAATGAGTGACTGATGTTTGGGGTCACGATGCATCGCGCAACCAAAGTTCATAAGTGCTTCGTCATTCTCATCGTCCCACGGACAGAAATACTTGTCACAAGCTTCTACAAGCTTTATTGCGCCGTTAAGGTATTTTTCATCCTGTGTTTCCTTATAGATTTCAATCATACCGCAAGCGGCAAGTGCTGCTGCACTTGAGTCATAAAGTTCGGGCTCTGCAGGCTGACGGAAATCGCACTTGATCTTATAATCAATCTTTTCAGCTTCAGAAAGGAAGAAATCTGCAACCTTTTTAGAGGTTTCAAGATATCTTTCCTCCTTTGTCCACTGATAACTCTGGATAAATCCGTAAATTGCCCAGCCCTGACCTCTTGTCCAAGCTGAACCAACGCTGTAACCCTGACCTTCGCATTCAACAGGAGCATTTACACCATTTTCATCAAACTTAACAATATGGCATACGCTACCGTCTTCTCTTACAAAATGCTTTATAACATTGTCAGCGTGGATTTTAGCAACATCGGAAAATCTTCTGTCACCAATTTCCTTGCTTGCCCAATGCAAGAGAGGAAGATTCATCATACAGTCGATGATTGCAATACCTGAAGTTCTGTCAAAGTTCCAGGCTCTGATAATACCGGGAGTAATACAAAAACGAGAAGCAAGAACGCTTGCAGCAAGAAGTGCGCTGTTGCGTGATTCTTTATTTTCAAACTTCTTGTAATGTTCTACGCCTGTATGAAGCCACAAGAATCCAAGGTCGTGGTCAAGACGCTCAAATCGGGGAAGTTCAACCCTGAGTTTATCTTCAACAGAAATAGCATAATCAGCATAAACTTTGTTTCCTGTTTCTTCATACATCTGCCACATAATTCCTGCCCAAAATGAGTTTGTCCACCAGAAAAGGCGCTTTTCTCCTGAATAGTCGTTGTAAACACCATTCTCGGTAGTATAAGGAATTTCGTCTTTTATTCTTGATGATGTTCTTTCAAGTTTTTCTATACATTTTTTTCTCAAATTTTCCATTTTCATATAATTTCCCTCCCGGTCTTAATTCAAGATTTGTTATCTGATATAAACGCCTGATGTGTTAGCTCTCCAGAAAACTGTTTTTCCGAGGCCTTCACACACGGCTCTTAATGGCATATACAATGTTTCACCATTATATACAGAAGTGATTTCTCTTTCTCCGATAAGTGATGTTCCTTCGCAAATTACAATCGGAGTTTCTCCGTTTGCGATTACAATGTTTTCACCGTCTTTTGTCCACTCTGCCTCTATTGCAGAAAGGAATTCTTCTGCCGGCACCATTGTTCTGCCTTCTACAATGTAAGGTGCGTTTTTAAGTTCCACATCATTGTTGTTATAGAGAATGTTGAGTGCTTCTGCCTTTTCACAGTCAGCATTTTCAAAGCCCTGAGTATTAAAAAGGTAAAGCGGAACGAACTGATTTACATTCTTACCGCCGTAGATACCGCTGCCGTACTGAATTGCACCGCGTCTGCCTTCACCGTCATTATCATTTACAAGGAAGGAAAATGCGAGCATATCGCCTGACTTAGGCTGAAGGTCATATCCCATCAAATCTTTCCAAGACATCTTGATTTCGTATACCATATCATTGAGTACACGGTTTGTCTTGAACTGAACTCCTTCACCCTGTTTCATATCGCCCTTATCAACAATTGAGCTTACTCGCTGTGATCTGTATGCAATATCTTCGCCGGCAATACAACCGAAGTTGATACCATCATAGCGTGTTCCGGCATCCTTTATAGCGTAAAGTTTCTGTGTATCTTCATAGAAGCCAAACTGGATACAGTCTGCTTCCCACATATTGCTTGACTTTTTATCCTGATGGAAAATCTCATCAGTAACTGTTGCCTGGAAATAGAGATATTCCTTGTCATACAAAACAGAGAATGTTGCAGAAAGGTCACGGAAACCCTTCCAGTTTTCAAAATCGTTTGTAAGCATTGTAACATCATCGCAGACATACTTGGGTGCATATTCCCACTGCTCTTCATCAATAACGCCGTCAACAGTTATAGGTTTATCTGTGTAAACGCCGTAAAGAATACCGCTTACAGCTTCTTTGAAAGAGTATTCTTTTCCGTCATCAAGAGTAATTACATATTCAAAAGTATCGCCGTTCTTATTTAAGCTTGCACCTTCAAAAGCAACATCACATTCAGTTTTTCCGTCTTCCATTTTGAACTCAACTTCGCCAAGCTTAGCAAAGTTTTCAGGCTTTGTGAACTTTATCTTACCTGAAAAACACTTGTCCTTGATGTAGCTTTTGATATTCATAGAAACAACGATATCATCAATTGACTTCATTTCACCTGAAATTACAGGCATAACGGGAGAAGCGTAGTAGTTTTTTATTTCCTTCTTACCGTCTGCAATATCAAGCAGTAACCGAGGAACATAGAATTTATTATTTACATATACACAAACCTGACCTTCAAGATCTACTGCTTCACCATCTACGAAGGCATAGGATGCGTTTCTTCTTGCAGTAATATTCTTGTCAGTAAATACAAATGCCTTTAATGCGCCATTGTATTTACCCATATCTGTAACATCAACAAAAAGTTCCTGTGTTGCCTGCTCTTCGTTTACACCGATAATATTCATAATGTATTTTGCTACATCAGTATTATCAATCACATTTTCTTCAAAGGGATTTTTTGACGAAGCATCAATTCCCTTGGGAAGTGCAATTCCTTCAGGAGCATAGATGAAGAGACCGCCGTTACGTGCCGTATGATTCGCTGATTCCCAAGTTATATCTTCGGGGTATTCACGATTCTGAATCATTTTAATTGCATTTGTGGTATCTTCGGGTAAAAGCATACCGCCTGTATCGTGGTCGGGACATACTACTACAACAGTATCTTTTCTTCCCTTTGCATATTCTACTGCAATTCTGAATGCCTCATCAAAAGCAAGGAAGTCACCAACCATATTAACTGTATCGTTACCATGACCTGCGCCATCAATACGGCTTCCTTCAACTATAAGGAAGAAACCTTCTTCGTTTTTATCAGAAAGAACTGTGAG
>JAZNLD010000095.1:0-3224 GCA_045578925.1 Clostridia bacterium | reverse complement strand
CCTTCCTTGTTCCTCGTCTGTCAGCGTGCCGTTAGGATTATCGACACACTGAAAGCACCGTTTCCACGGTGCTTTTCTGTCACATTTTTCCTCTTTTATAAAGACCATTAAGATTTTTGTAAAATTCTTTATCAACACTTCCGAGCGCTTCTTCGGTAATTCTGAAACACCAGTTACCCTCGGCAACACCGGGATGATTCATTGAGGTATCTCCACCGAATCCGCACAAATCCTGAACCGGCACGATTGCAATCAGTGCACCGCTGCGCCAGAGTGTTCTGATAACCGCGCGGATAGATTCGCTGTGAGGACCGCCCTGTCCCCAGTCACCGCTGAACCCGCAGTACTGCATTGCATAATTACGGCTGCCTTCGTTGCTTTCCCACAACCAGCCAAGGAGAGTGTTGTTATCGTGTGTACCTGTGTAGCCGATAGTTTTTTTTGTGTAGTTATGCGGAAGATGAGGCGTATCATCATCGGTGATGAACGCAAACTGCATTACGCCCATTCCGGGGAAGTCAGTTTCGCGAAGGAGCGTGCGTACATCGTCATCAATATCGCCAAGGTCTTCGGCAATGATATTTGCATCGGGATAAACCTTTTTAAGGGCATTAAAAAATTCAATTCCCGGACCTTTTTCCCATCTGCCTTCTGTTGCTTTTTCTTCGGCAGGGATTGACCAATACGCAGAAAACGCGCGGAAATGGTCGATTCTTACCGCGTCATACATAGAAAGTGCGTGACCGAGTCTTTTTATCCACAGACTGTACCCTTCTTTTTTGAGGCTATCCCAATTGTAAAGGGGATTGCCCCATTTTTGTCCCTCTTCACAGAAATAGTCGGGAGGAACGCCTGCACATCTTGTAAGATGCATTGACTTATCAAGCGAGAACAGGTGCGGATTTGCCCATACATCAGCGCTGTCGTGTGCAAGGTAAATCGGCATATCACCGATTATGCTGACACCTTTTTCATTTGCATATTTTTTCAGCTCATTCCATTCTTCAAAAAATTCATACTGCAAAAATTCGTAGAAGAATAAATCCTCGCAAAGCTCCTCTTCAGCCTTGAAAATCGCATCCTCCTCGCGAAGCATGATTTTTTTGTCCCATTCCCACCAGGGAAGGTCGTCATACTTCTTTTTTAGCGCACAGAAAAGCGCATAATCCTTCGCCCAGGGGTTTTCTTTGCAGAAAGAAATAACCTTTTCCTTTATATCATCCGTAATATGTAAAAGCGCCTTGCGGAAAACAGCTTCACGCGTTTTGTGTAAAAAGTCATAATCCGTAACATAAATGTCAGAGCATTTACATTCTTCAAGAGCCTTTTCGTCAAGTAGTTTCTTCTTATATAAAATTTCGGGATCTATAAAATATATATTTCCGGCAAATGCACTTTTACCCGAATATGGTGAATTGTAGCTGTCGCACGGTCCGCATGGAAGAACCTGCCACGCGCCGAAACCGCTTTCGGCGAGAAAATCTACAAATTTTCTTGCACCGCGTCCCAGCGTTCCTATTCCGTATTCACCCGAAAGGGAGGAAATGTGCATCAGCACACCGCCGCATCTTTTCATTTTAAATTACCTCCGCAGTTGTAAAAGATATTCCTATTTTAGCAAATTCCAAAGAAATATACAACACGAATTTTGCATTTTTGAGAAATTGACAGTAAAGAATGGGTGTGATATTATAACAAAAAAAGAGAAAAGGGGCAGAAAGACGATGATGAAAAAAATAATAAGCTTTATTTTGATTGTGCTTATGACCGCTTCAATGGTTGTATCAGCAGGCTTTTCCGATGTGAAATCAAGCAGTCAGTATTACGATGCAATCGTATCATTGAGCGAAAAAGGAGTAATAACAGGTTTTGAGGACGGTTCTTTCAGACCGAATGACAGCGTAACCCGTGCCCAGATGGCGGCTATGATTATCCGTGCGGCAGACCTTCAGACATCATATGAACAAAGCATTTATAATGATGTTCGCAATGACCATTGGGCGCGTGGGTATATTATGGCGGCGACTAATGCGGGAATAATCAACGGTATGGGCAACGGTATCTTCGACCCCGAAGGTAAGGTTACATACAGTCAGGCTATAAAAATGGTTGTATGTATGATTGGTGAAGAATCCGCCGCAGCGTCAAATGGAGGCTGGCCCAACGGATATACATCCGTCGCTTATTCAAAAGGTATAATTGACAGTGATTTGCGTTACGAAATAATGTACGGCTCAAAAGGAAGCGAAGCGGCAGACCGAAAGAATGTTGCACTTATCATTTACAACGCTGTTTCAGCTATGAATGCAAACAAGCTTACTGTCGGCGGCAAGGCTCTTTCTCTTGGAATGAGTGCATCATCGCTTGATACTCCCGATGAAAAAATTGCATCAACAGCAGGTTTTACCTGGTATGTATACGGCACCGACACATATAACAATTTCTATACATTAGGTGTGGATGATAATAAGGTTGTTGCTATCGCCGCTACGGGAAATGGATTTGTATATAACGGCATCAGATGTGGCGATGTAATCAGTTCAGTTACACAAAAAAATATATACACAGATTCAAATGACTCTAACAAAGTTCACAGTGTTCTTCTGATGAACGACAGTTACCCGAAAAACTCCAGATACGGTATTCCTGACAGGGAGAAAATGGATGGAGAAAGCAAGATGAATTTCCATTTCACAAACGCTTTCAGAGTCAGTCACGGTAAAAAAATTCTCAGTTGGCACAGCGGTGCGGCAGAGGTTGCAAAACTTCACAGCGAAGATATGGCAACAAACAATTATTTTTCACACGAAGGACTCAACGGAAGCAATCCGGGAACAAGACTTGATGCACAGGGAATAAGATGGATGGGTTATGGCGAAAACATTGCTGCAGGAACTGTAAGATATCTTGGTTTTCATTCATTTGACGGCTGGGTGAATTCAGCGGGACACAGACAGAATATGTTGTCGGACAATAAATCCCTCGGTGTAGGAATGGCATATTCCGCAAGCAGCCAATACAGTTACTATCATACTCAGGTATTTGTCACTGCAAGATAAATTACTATAAAAAAGGAATACGGATTCAGTCTGAATCCGTATTCCTTTCAGACTGTCGAAAAAGTCGGTCAACCGCAAGCAAGATTAAATATATGAAAATTTTGTAGGGGTTGGCAATTCTAAACGAACCGACAAAAATAAAACAGATTTTATTAGTCAAGCGAA
>JAZNLD010000094.1:0-3559 GCA_045578925.1 Clostridia bacterium | reverse complement strand
TCCACAATTAACAGAAAAACCGTTTCCCGAGATTGTTTCCCCGATTTTCGGCAATCGATTTACATTAATTACAAGGTCGGTGTTGATACTTCCGACTACAACTATATTCATAACATTAAAACTCCTCATATATCTTTTTTAAATTGTATGAAATTGAGATAAGCAAAACGCTACCATAGAAGGTTTTTTGTCATTGTCAGTTTTTAGTGGTTCTGTTCGCTTTGCCAGAGGGACTCCTGTATGTTTATTTAATCATATTTGGTTAATCCATTCAATTGTTCTTGATTTTTTCTAATGCTGAAAATGCCTTTATCGATTCTTTGTCGTCAAATTCTTCCATAATTATTGGAATATTACTATCTAACCTGTCGAAAATAAGTTTATAATTCAGCATTCCATCAGCAGGTGCAACACGTTTCATTTTTCCGTCTTCAATCACGAAATCTTTCGCGTGAAGAACAACTATTCTGTTTGAAAGCAAATCAAACATAGAATTTATAATTTCGTCCTGCTTGAGATAGTTCTGCTCATTGATTAAGTTGCAGGGATCAAAAACAACCTTGATATTGGGCGAATTGACATCATCGATAAGCCTTTTCATCATTTCGGGCGAATCTATCACAAAACAGTGTACACCTTCAATTCCGATACAAACATCGTACTTTTCCGCTTCTTTAACAAGTTCTTTTACAGTTTTGAGAAGGTGCTGATATGCTTCTTCTGTATGTGTTTTTCCGCTAATATAACTTCCTGTTTCAGTTCCTACAACAATAGGATTCAATATGGTTGCATAGCGGATTTTTTCCTTAAAAGCCTCCATATCACTTCGCAGTTGTTCTTCATCAGAATTTGACGGGTTTATGTAACTTCCCAATACTGCTACTTTTATATTACCTAAATCTTCTTTCATCTGCGAAGCATACTCTTGCGAAAATTCCCCGCGCTTAAAATCAGGGATTGTTTTTTCAAGTACAAGCTGAAGATATTCAAAACCTATACTTTCGCATTTTTCAGAAGTTTGTCTGATTCCAGTTGTTTTAAGGTCATGCCCTCTTATTCCCTTTTTCATTTTATCTCTCCGTTATCATATTAGTAGTTATTCATTTATGAATCTTGTCCAGCGAGGCATAACGATAAAATATAATGCACAACAAACAACTATTGTTATCAACCAACACATTGTAACGCCTGTCCACGGCATAACTTCCGCCATTCTTGCAAAAACGTACGATGCAAGAACGTTTCCGACGCTCGCAGTTGCATTCAGAATACCTGATACAGTTCCGGTTCTTCCCTGTTTTGCAAAACGCAAAGCTACGAAAGACTGATTGAAAGGTGATGCTCCGTGAATTAACAAAATTACAATTGAAAGTGCACACAAAATCTACAAGTAGTGAATTCGTCCTACAAGACAAGTGATTACTAACGGCAACAAACTAAATGTATACAGGAAAATAATCTTATATATTCGTCAATGGAAAGGATATTTTCTCCCTCTGTTCCTAAATTATCTATGCACGGAATTCCGCACTCTGTTATATAAGCTTCATCGGAGCCACCTAAACATTTTCGTCCTGTTAATCAAACATTTCGTTTATTTCTGTAATAGTTTTTCTTACAAGCAGATCGCCGCCTTCGTGACCCACATTACCGCTTGAAATATATGCGCTATAGTGACTTCCCTGCTCTGCTTTTTCGGTAGGAAGATATCCGCCTGCACCACCTGTGAGCTGGAAAACAAAGGTCTGCTGAGCTTTGCTTCTTGCTTTCATTCTGTTACCATAATTAAGGAACAGTTCAAACGGGTTTGTTGCTATTGCGATATCGCCAAGTCTTATGATATGAGTCTCTATCGGGAAAGTTTCCTTATTTTCCTGCTCGCGATATCTTATAACTGTGCCAAGGTAAACAAGCATTGCCGCTTTATCTTCGAAATTGAATGTTTCTTTGTCGCGGTTTTTATCAACATAGTAGTTGATTTCTCTTATTGCTTTTTCATATTCGGCAATCGTTGCCTTGCGAAGCGGAAGGTCTATCTTGATAGCCTTATGGATAAACACGGGGTTTTCCTTGATTTCTTCTTTTTCAAGTGCTTCAAATACCTCTATTATTTCATTAGATATACGCTTTGCAATAAGTTTACAACCCTTTATATCAAACATCGATGGATCTGCCTTACGAAGCACTGTGTTTGTGCGTGTAATGTGAGGATCCTTTACAGGCTGTTCAGGGTCTACCCAACGCACGAGGTCACGAGGACACTGGTCGCCCGCTGCACCTATGAACGGCAAAAGGAACAACTCTTTTCCGAATTTCGCGCGAAGGTTTTCTTTCACATAGCCCCAGTAGTCAGCAGAAAGGAAGCTATGATGTTCCAGAACCTGAGCCGGACAAGCGATATTTGCAAGGATACCTGTCAATTTATCGTTTTTATCAAAGAAGTAAAGGATTTCAATACCGCTATCGTTACCGCCCTCTAACTCTGTGAAGTTCGGATGATTACTGTCTCCCCACATTTTTGCAGAGCCGTCATCATAGCATACTCTACGGCAGTGACCAACAACTGCTCTGCCGAATGCATTTGCATATTTAGCATCTTCACGGTTTTCCCACGCTTTTTTTGCAGCAACCGCAATCTTATCAGCAAGGAAATGAAGAGCCTCTTCTTTCGAAAGAACATCCGGGGTTTCCTTCACAATAGATTTGTATTTTTTGTTTTCGGGAAGGAATTCATTAAGCACCGCTTCCCTATTTGTCCTTGGCTTACCGTAGCCGACTGAAGTATGAGAATGAATTGCTCCAACAATAATTTTTTCAGGAGCTATTTCATCGCACATACTTGCAAATTTCTCTCTTGCAAGGCTTAAAAGAATATTATTTACGCTTGTAAGGTCACAGGAAACAAATATAGCCTGCTGGTCTTCCGATTCAACAGCCATAGCTGTAACAGTAATTTCTGTTTCTACATATTCTGAAATTCGTTCGTAAAGCTGTCCGGGAATATTTACCTTTTTTTCAGGAACAATAGACTCTTCAGCCCAACCTATTTTAAATTTATTCATTTTTTTCAACTTCTTTCGCTTTCTTGTATTACTTAATAAACTTTGCTATTAATGCCATTCTTTTTGCTGATTTAGCCAAAGAATCAATTTTTGCAAATTCGTTAACAGAATG
Organism: Clostridia bacterium; assembly: GCA_045578925.1. Taxonomy (GTDB): domain Bacteria; phylum Bacillota; class Clostridia; order UMGS1883; family UMGS1883; genus UMGS1883. Next base: position 385 of record JAZNLD010000094.1, on the reverse strand, counting down.
AGATTTTCCGCCCTCTGTCCCCAACGAATCTATGCAAGGAATACCATACTTGGTGACAAAAGATGCGTCGGAACCCCCGCGAAGCATTCTTCCTTCAAGAGTTTGCAGATCATTTTCCGCGAATATTTTATTAACCTTTTCTAAAATCGCAACATTTTCCTGCTTGAGTTCCATCGCAGGTCTTTCGCCAAGTTTTGTTACCTCGCATACACACTCCGGAACATGCTGAGTTGCGGCAAGTTCTTTGACAAAGTTTTCAATCCACTCAAACTGTTCTTGTGTGGCATACCTGAAATTAACGGAAAAAGAGCATTTCCCGGGGATTGTATTTACAACGGTTCCGCCCGAAACTATTGCACAGTTACAAGTAATTCCATCATCGTCC
>JAZNLD010000093.1:0-2592 GCA_045578925.1 Clostridia bacterium | reverse complement strand
AACTCCTTGGCTCACAGAACGACATGGCTACGATCCGACTTACCTCGTTTTTGTAGTATAGGAGATTGCATATTTCCTCGCGAGTGACGTTTATCGGTTTTAATTTTGGTCAGGACGCGAAAAGGGTGAAGCGGCACGTTTCGTTTTTGTAGTATATGAGATTGTATATTTCCTCGCGAGTGACGTTTGTCGGTTTTAATTTTGGTCAGGACGCGAAAAGGGTGAAGCGGCACGCTTCGTTTTTGTAGTATAGGAGATTGTATATTTCCTCGCGAGTGACGTTTATCGGTTTTAATTTTGGTCAGGACGCGAAAAGGGTGAAGCGACACGCTTCTTTTTGTTGAAAATATTACAGAAAAAAGTAGAAAAAGAACCGATTTTCAGCCTTAATTCGACCAAAAAAGATTAAGGAAATGTTACAAATGTATAACAAAAACAGTAAAAAACCTTGACAAATGAAAAATTCTTGATTATAATGAGCGAGGCATTGAGTGGAAAAGCACCTGTGCCAATGAAAAGGAAGTGATAATATGTTTACAAACAAGAAGGTTAAATCAATACTCGCAGTGATCTGCGCGATGACTTCAATTGTAATCAATGTTTCAACTGTAATTGCACAGCCGGCTAACTCGCTGGATGTTGATGCAATCCGTACAAAGGCACTTGGCGAATATCTTTCTTCAAGTGCAGGCATTTTAAAGCGTGGGCTCTCTCTCTCTCAGGTAATTGATAATACCCACCGTTCAGAAAGCTTGCCTCTGTACCAGGAAGTTGTAGCGTATGAACCTGCCAATTTCAACACAGTAAAAAAACTCAATCCTGCTCTTGAAACAGGAGAAACAAAAACCATCCGTGAGGGTGTTCCCGGAACAAAAAGAGTTGTTTACAGAGTTAAGTATGTAGGCGGTGCTGAGGTTTCAAGAACAACTGTTATAGAAGTTGTTACTGTAGCACCTATTGACAAGATTGTGGAATACGGTGACAAGACTCAGGTTACTCCTGCGCCCGCTCCTGCACCTGCTCCCAAGCCCGCTCCTGCTCCTGCGTCTACACAGACTCCCGAACCCGCTAACGGTCCTATAGACCCCAACACGCTCAATTATAAGTATGTACTTACTTGCGAAGCTACTGCTTACGATATTTCTCCCGAACAGAATGGTGGTTACGGCGGAATGAGTGCGACAGGCGTGCCGCTTGGCAAGGGCGTTATTGCAGTTGATCCCAAGGTAATTCCCCTCGGTTCTCGTGTATATATTGAAGCACTTGACGGAAGCTGGGTTTACGGCTACGCAGTTGCAGCAGATACAGGCGGAGCAATCAAGGGTAACAAAGTAGACCTTTGCTATCTTACAAACGCAGAATGTATTCAGTTCGGCAGAAGAAAGTGCCGTGTATACGTTCTCAACTAAATAACATAAAAACAAAATCCCTTCATACATTGTGTATGGAGGGATTTTTATATGAATAAAGCGACCTTGCTGCTTAAAAATACTATACTTCTGGCATCAAGTAACATAATTCTGCGACTTATTTCGCTTTGTTTTCAATCATACCTTGCAGGGAAAACGGGTGCGGAAAATCTGGGCCTTTTCGGAATAATATCATCCGTGGGGGTGGTGTTTTCAACCATTGCGATTTCAGGCGTGCGTTTCGCTACGACAAGACTTGTTGCCGAGGAAGACGGACGCGGAAATAAAAATCCACACTCGCTTATGCGTTGTGCCTTTTTATATTCGCTTGTGTTCGGGGGGATAGCAGGAAGCGTACTCTATTTCGGTGCGGAACTGTTTTCAAAATATTGGGTGATGGATCCTTCTGCGACTGCGGCACTCAGGATAATGGCTTTTTCCATGCCACTTATATCGTTAGGAAGCGTTATTGAAGGATACTTCACCGCAAAACAAAAAATCTTCCGTCTTATCAGCGCGGAAATAATTGCACAACTTATGAGGATTCTGTTCGTTGTGATTCTCCTTTCAACAATCGGCACGCAAAGTATAACCGATACTCTTTCAGGAGGTATGCTTCTGGGAGAGACAGTTTTGACCATTGGTGCAATCATACTTTATGTGGCAGATGTTTCTGGGACGAAGGAAGACTTTCAAAAAAAGGGGAATCTTGTGCGCCTTATAAAAACATCGCTCCCGCTTGCAGTCAGCGCCTATATGAGAACGGGACTCTCGTCGTTAGGACAAATTATAATCCCCCGCGGTCTTAAAAAAGCGGGAATGGGTAGTAAAAGCGCATTTGCAACCTACGGCGTTGTGTCGCAGATGTCTATGCCCGTTATAATGTTTCCTGCGGCACTTCTGACATCGCTTGGAGAGGTGCTTGTGCCCCGCCTTACCGCGGCACAGGTTCAGGGCAGAAAAATAGGAATCAGTTATATGGTAAACCGCGCGTTAAGACTCGGCGTTGTATTCAGCTTCGGGATTTGCGGGGTAATGGTTTTTTATTCACAACCATTAGGCCGCGGAATATATGATAGCATTGAGGCGGGGGAATATATAAGAATATTTGCTCCGCTTGTGCCCATTGTTTATATAGATTGTGTAACTGACGGATGCCTTAAAGGCCTCAATCAGCAACTTC
>JAZNLD010000092.1:0-6142 GCA_045578925.1 Clostridia bacterium | reverse complement strand
CTTTCCTTGAAGCCTCTTCAATAGACATTCCCTGCTTCAGATATGCCTGTCGTCTCTTCGCGCTTTCGCTATTAGCACCCATTATAATAGTATCGGATGCAAGATTTGCCACACTTGTAAAAAATTCTTCCGAACCTTCTGTAACCATCTGACCTGTGACACGGGGTATATTCTTAAATATATTTGACATATATCCCTTGAAATTTTTTGCAACTGTACCTGCAGTTTTTGCATTGAATAAGCCTTCAATTGAATAGTTTTCAAAGAATAGTTCCGCCATAGCAGATGCGCCTGCTGCCAAAGTCTGTTGCGCTGTTGTTCCGCCTCTGTCAGCAACATCAATAATTGTATTCGCCGCGACATTTGAAACTAACATAGTTCTCATTGTGTTTTTTGCCACACTTGTTGCTGTTGCTGAACTTGCGCCTGCTGCCCCTGCAATCTTGCCTGCTACTCCACCAACTGCGAATCTGACTAAATTTTCAGCAATTGATATACCCATATTATAAGCATTTGCTCCAGCTTCCCCGTAGTGTTTTCTCATGTACTCGCTACCGCCCTGAATAGCCGCCTGACTCTCACGCATAAAACGGGAAGTGGAATCGTATGTGTCATATTCACCTTTGGTTATTAAGTCACCTAAATTGTCAACCGCTGCAGGAATACCACCTACAACATTTCTCACAACACTCCCGGCACCTGCAAGGTATGGATGCTTTTCACCATACTCGCGCGCATTCTGACTCTGGTAGTCTGACATTCTGATTTTCAGATCACCTTTGATGCTCTTTAAAAATTCTTCTGCCTTTTTCTTATGCCCGCCGTTATACAGTGCGTTATACAGATTAAGTTCCTCAGGCTTCATAAAACCGTATATATCGTCTTTTATGCCTTTATTCATATAACGATTAACGGTATCGTATGTCTCAACTCCCATATCTGTCGGGTGATACTTCGTATCGGTCGCATCATTATCAAGCGCATAATTACCGTATGAATAATACGAGTCTTCCTTCTGCTTGTTTACGGAATCTCTGTATTGTTTATCCTCTGCTATAGCAACTATATCGCTGTAAAAATTTGCCTTATCGCCTGCACTGTTTGCAATATTAAAAAGTTCAGGAGTTGTTTTAACTGCCTGCATATTTTCCGCATTATTTGTCCCGATAGTCTGGGCAAGTTTACTTGTTTCGGCATTCTCATCTCTCTGAACTGTTTTTTCTGCTATGAACTTTACAAGGTCATCACCCGTTGCAACCTGCGCGCGGTATGTATCAATTAAATCTCTTCTTCTTTTACCTTCTTCTAAAGTGATATTCCCCTCGCGCTCATCCTCATAGGTCATACCGTATAGCTTTGTCAGAGTAGCGTAGTCCTGACCTTCGTATCCACTTTTTACCGGTTCGGCTTTCTTAGCTCCGAATAAATCTCCCACGCTTAAAATTCTGTCTACTGCACTGCCGTTCATTGTAGAAGCTATATTCCCCGAGTTTAATATTGCTTCCGTCAGTTTCCTTGAAGGTGTCTGAGGAATTGTCCCCGCAATAGCAGGTGTGCTCTGTGGCACTACAGGCTTAAAAGCCTCATCAACTCCGCTTTTTACCGTGTCTTCATATATGTCAGCAACCCCTGCGCTGAATTTTTGCTCTTCCGGTGTGAATGCGCTTGACTTTGAAGCTTGTCTGTGAGTCTCGGCACTTTCTTTCGCTTTTTTTCTTGCTTCTTTTCTCTGTGATGAGTTACCGTTTTGTGCCATTGCCGCGTTTATGTTGGCAATCATTACTTTACCTTCATCAATCGGGATATCTCCCTGCATCATTTGACGTTCTATATCCTTGCTTATAGCCTCAAGCTGCGAAGCAGTCATTCCTGAATACGGATTCTTCGCCATATTTCTTCACTCCTTTTTTGTCAAGAGCAGGGAGCTTTCGCCCCCTGCCTTTTTGTTACTTATACAATGATGCCCACTTGTATTTGAACTCTTCTTCTTTCCAAGGCTGTTCAAACGCCTGTTCCTGAAGGAGCCTTGCCATCGCCGCATCATTATTCATACCGGCAATTGCTTTTGAATTCGCATTATTCATACCGGCAATTGCCTTTGAAGTCGCATTATTCATACCGGCAATTTCCTTTGAATTCGCATAGCCTTCACGTGTAATCTGTTCATTAGATTCTCTGTCCGCATCGCGGTTTGCGTCATCCATAAGTGCAAGCTCCAAGTTCTGGTCAAGCACATCGTACTTGTACTGATTTTCCATACCTGCAAGCTTCTCAGTAGAATCAATCTGTCTGTTGGCTATATCTGTATTTGAACGCATTGCGTCATATCTGTACTGATTATTGATTGCATCCTGTCCTCTTTGATATGCAGTCTGGTCTTCACTTGACGCACGTCCGTATGCGTTTTCAGCACCCTGAATAAACATGTCACGGTCAGAAAGCCAACGGTTATAATCCGTTGCCTCTTCATTTGCAAGCATATTGTACTGATTATAAAGGTTGTTCCCCTTATCCATATACATATTGTACGCCATCTGACGAAGCTGAGGTATATACTCATCCGCCTGATCTGTAATCTCATTCTTGCTTGAAATCAGCTTGTTTATCATATTAACGGGAATATCTCCGTCAAACGCAGTTGAAAGCTGTGCGTAACCGTCCTTGTACGCTTTGTCAGCCTCTTTCTCCTTCAGGCTTCTTATTGCCTTGTATTCGGGGTCTTCTTCGTAATTATAGTTAAATCCCTGATTTATGTAGTCCTGAATTTCGTTATACTTTGCTTCCTTCAATCCGCCAATACCTTTGGTATCAAGGTAATTGAATATACCGCTGTTTTCCCACCCAAGGCCAAGATCACCGTTCTTAAGATTGTGCAGTCTTTCATATTCTTTAGCCGCACCATAATCGCCTCTGGCAATAGCCTCGTACATAAGCTCGGTGTAGTTAAGATTGGGATCATACTCTTTATTGTCTTTATTCTTGACTACATTATACGCAGCCATATCTTTTGCCGACTGCTTCATTCCTCCCATTACGCCCTGAACGGGAAATAGTGTTGAAGTTTTAAATTCAGGCTGTTTCATGCTGTTTGCCTTATCAACCGCCATTTGGTATCCGTCGGCTCTCATCGGCACGATAGGTGTAGATTGTTTTTCAAGCTTTAAACCGACGGGCTGAAACGAAGGCTGACTCATGCTGTTTGCCTTATCCGCAGCCATCCCAAGGCCCTCGATGTCATACTCTTTCTTTTTGTTCTGCATAATTTCACTCTCCTCTCTTTTCAAGTTCCTCGATTTTCTTTTCAAGTTCCTTAATTACTTCTTCGAGAGTGCGTCTGTCATCAAATATAACCTCTCTTGGTGTTATCTCTTTGTTTGCCATATCGCACCTCACTTGAAAGAAAACCTTTTCGGTGTTCTGTTTCTTATAATCTCCCTGCACAGTTCTCTGTATCTTGTCGTGAATATAGCATCGTACACATCAAAGCACTTCCAGTCCTCACGGATTCTGCAGGCCTCACGGTCTATATATGCGCTGTACATATCACTGTATCCGTCCGACACACCACCACCGCACGCATAAAGGATATTGTCTCTGTCAAAATCTCTCTTTGGAATTTCTGCCTTGTTCTCAATCCTTGTTTCTAAGTTTGAAAGTGCCTCATAAAACATCTCTGATTCTATGTTCTCGGCACTACCGCTTTTTTTAACCTTTTCCAACAGTTCAAAGGCTGTCATTTCCTCACCTCATTTACCCTAAAAACAAAGAGCGAGGCGTTAAATCCGCCCCGCCCTTGCGGTTCTTACATATTTCTGCTTGCTTCTCTGAACTCTTCAGACTGCTTCTGAATCATAGCGGCTGTCTTGCCGTCCTGTTTTCTTGAAGCATTAAGAACTTTTGCCACGGATTCAGGAACCTCTACTTCCTCGCCACGCTTTACGGCATAGCTTTTTCCGTTGATGCATACAAAAACATCGTCTTTGTACTTACCTTCGTCCTTGAATAATTCAATTTTTACAAGTTTTTCTGTTTTCTTTTCTGCCATTTTAATCACGCTCCAAACGATGATGCAGTTTCAATACGAACCATATACTGCTCAACAAGTCTTACCGCCGCCTTTGTAGCCTTCCAGCCTGCTGTAGCTCTCTGGTCAATGGGGTCACCTGTGCCGGCACTGCCGAGCTGTTTCACGATATGCTGAAGACCGCCGCCTGAAATTTCAGTTGTGCCGTATGCATTGTCGCCGATGATGAATGTTGCGTAAACATCCGCGTCGCCGTCGCCCTGGCCTTCAAAGATTTTGGCTTCGCTTGTTTCAACGAATCTTACATTTTCAATCTTACCGATTTCACCGTTATAGATGCCTTCGGGGTCTGAATATGTTTTTACGTTCACCCACTTGGGGTCGCTCATAAGGTCGTATGAACAGTCAGGATGGATAATACCTACAAAACTGCCGTTGATGGGTTTTGCGTTCTGTCTCTTAAGTGTACGAACAGCCTTACGAACAGCATCAACAGTAAGCTTGTGATTTTGAGCAGAAAGCTCTTCACGACTACTAACCTGACCTTCTGCAAACTGAACATTTGTACCGCCTGCAAGAACTTCTCTTGTAATAGTATCAAGTGTTCTGCCTGCCTGACCGCCGAGAAGTCTTGTAGCTTCTACAAGGTTGTTATCAATAGCAGTCATAAGAAGCACATCTGAAAGTTCTACATAACCGCCATACTGCTTTACTTCTGCAGTAATAGTCTTTACAGAAAGGTTCTGACCCTTGGGTGTAACACCTTCTGTAAGAGGCTCTGTGAGAGTGGGAAGCGGGTCATACTTACGGAACTCTATTGTCTTACCGTTATTTTTGGGAATAGGTCTCTTCTGGCCGAACTGATCATGAACAAGTTCAGGCTCTGCCATATCAATAAGATAGTCAGAGTAATAGGTTTTCATTTCAGGAGAAAGTCCGTTTTCTCCATAAGGTGTTATTACTCCTGTACTGTTTACCGCCATACCGCCGGTGGTATGAACATTTTCGCCTGCGCCTGCGGCGAAGTGCTGTAAGTTAAATTTAAACATAGATTTTTCATTCCTTTCGTGTCTGTTATCTGAAACTTATCGTTTCACCAAGGCTTGCTCTTTTTGCAAGCTCTGCTCTTTCCTTCTTTGTGAGCTTCGACACATCGGAATTACTTGATACTGCACTGTTATTGCCGACCCCGTTTTCAACCGGGCGTGATATATTTGCGTTCACACTCTGTGCATAGGCCGCTGCAACTCTTTTTTCAGTTGCCTTTACTATATCATCGTGATGAATAAGCTCGTATATCTTTTTCATCGGCATCCTGTACTGTTCGTCTGCGGCTGTGAGAAGTCTGACGAATTCAGGGTTCTCAAGTTCTTTGTTAAGGTCGATATCGGGATAAAGTCCTCTTAACTCTTCAGCTTCCTGCATCCACGCATTGTATTGCCTCTCGGCTCTGTCACGACTTTGATAATAAGCCTCGGCATCATTTCTCTGTTTTTCCCCCAGACGAAGTCTAAGCATCTCGCGTCCGATGTCGTTGTCAACTCCGTTTTTTATGGAAAACTCTTCTGTAAGGGATTTGTCGAGCTTTTCTTCAAGCTCCTTTATATCCTTAACTCCGTGAGCTACCATAAGTTTGTCAATGATTTGGTTTTTACCCTGCATTGACTTATTCATCTGGTGCACTCTGCTCTGTACAGTCTTCTGGGTTCTCTTGTCGTTTTCTTTTTTAAGTTCCGGATACTTTTCAAAGATTGAATCAAGAGTTACCTGTTCTGTAACTTCTGCACCGTTTTGTCCCTCGGCGTCAGGAACATTGCTGGCAGTATTTTCTACTGCTTCGCCCGTATTTTGCGGTTGGCTGATTTCCGCACCGTTTACAGCCGAGCTTGTGTTTCCACTTGCTCCAGTTGAATTGCCTTCCATCTTTCCAGGCTCCTCTCTGTATTTGATAATTAAATTGTATATGGGGGTTGTCCGTTTGTCGTTCAGCCATAAAAGAAGCGTTACGCTTCACCCTGTAGAACAAAGTGACTCCGTCACTGCACCTGCGGTGCGGAGATAATCACTTTGTTTTGCCATGTGCGTTTTCCGAGCATTGCGAGGAAATTCTCGCACGGC
>JAZNLD010000091.1:0-1862 GCA_045578925.1 Clostridia bacterium | reverse complement strand
AGTAAAACTGTATTTATAACAGGTGGAACCCGCGGTATTGGAAAAAGTGCGGCAGAGCTGTTTTATAAAAACGGATATAATGTTGTGATAAACTATAATAAAAGCGAAAAGGAAGCACTTGAGCTTTCTGCATCTCTTGCAGGGAGCATCGCTCTTAAAGGAGACGTTTCAAACGAGCACGATGTGAAAGCGATGTTTGAAAAGGCAATTGCACATTTTGGGAAAATTGATGTTGCCGTAAATAACGCAGGTGTGTCTTTTTCAAAACTTATTACCGACACAACACTTTTAGATTGGGAAAACCTTTTTGCAACGAATGTGACGGGAACCTTTTTGGTAAGCAAGTATGCGGCAGAGCATATGGTACGAAATCACAGCGGAAAAATAATAAATGTAAGTTCAATCTGGGGAATTTCAGGTGCATCGTGTGAGGTTTGCTACAGTGCATCTAAAGGTGCGGTGATAACCTTTACGAAAGCTCTTGCAAAGGAGCTCGGCCCATCGGGAATAACGGTAAATGCAATAGCTCCCGGCTTTATTGATACCGATATGAATAAAAATATTTCCCCCGAAGACCGCGAGGCATTCCGCGAAGAAACTCCGCTTGGAAAAATAGGAACTCCTGAAGATGTGGCAAATCTTCTGCTTTTCCTTGCATCCGACAGTGCTAACTTCATAACGGGACAAATCATCGGCTGTGATGGTGGAGTAATTTTATAAATATTAAAGTTAAAGCGATGTGGAAAACCACATCGCTTTATTTTAGTCGTCGCTGCAACAACAATCGGGTGCAGTATCATTCAGACAGTCTTCAACGGGTGGGAAAAATTCATCAATAGGGAAGTTGATATTGGCGAAAATTTCGCACGGGTCATCGGGTGAGCTTGTAACACATTCCTTTTCAGGAATGCAGAAATCATACGCTGGGATAAGAAGCTGGACATTTCTTTCAAGTTTGATGATTGTGAAAAGTCCGAGAGAAATATAAACTCTGCGTTGGTCTTCGCGACAATTTGTGAATCTGTCCTCAAATACCCTGCATACACAATCCGGTATGCTCGTTACATCAATTTCATCGTCTCCGTAGTGACAACACTTTTCGCGCGGTTCTGCAAGTTTGACTCCAAGGCTTATCGGGTCTAATGTTTCGACAACTGCTTTTGGCATATTGGTCTTTTGCCAGAGCTGAGGATCGAAACTGTCTTTCTTATATCTTGATGTGAATATTTTTGCGTTTCCTTCACTACCGAAAAGAACAACCTTCTTATTATAGGTAGCAACACCTTCTACCGTTACGGGCCTTGAAACTCCTGTATAGGCGTCAAGTGACACGCGGAAGAAGAAGGTAAGGTCTACAGTATAATAACCGCGGTTGAAGGGCATTTTTTCAACATCGCTGAATACCCATACAACCTCTGCCTTGCGACATTTGACATCAACTGCGCGGTCAATTATTTCCTGCCCTGTTTCGGTTAAGTACACACGCATACATTCTATACATTCCTTGCTTCTGCACGAATCGTATATCTTATCTGTCTGTATGCACACCTTTTCCTTGCAACCGAAGGAACCGGTAAGTTTTTCTTCCATAAAAAATCCTCCTATTCACTTTTAGGCATCGCCTATTAGAATTATATGCGGGAGGATTTCTTTTTGCTATAAAAAAGAAGCGTGCCGCTTCACCCATTTCGCGTCCTGACCAAAATTTAAGCAGACAAATGTTGCTCGCGAAAAAATACGTAATTTCTTATACGGCCAGTTCATGTGCGCTTTCTTTCAATATGCCCGTGATTTCACCTGCCGTGTCCTCATCCAGATTCCCTGTCGGTTCATCTGCTAAAATGACAGGCGTATCAGAGGCC
>JAZNLD010000090.1:0-3497 GCA_045578925.1 Clostridia bacterium | reverse complement strand
CAGTGATAACCCGAAGGTCGTGTGGTTCAAATCCCGCCCCCGCAACCACAAAAACAGTCATCGTGAGATGACTGTTTTTTTATATCTGGAGTGTATTTTAATCTATGAGGCCGACGAGCGTGGCTCGTTGGGAATCGAACCTGAACGCTGCCAGAGGCAGAAAAAGAGAGGGTGCAGAGTTGCGCCGCGGTCGAAAAGCGAATTGCGGAAGCAATGAGTCTTCGGGAACCGCAAGCGGCACGCAGTGATAACCCGAAGGTCGTGTGGTTCAAATCCCGCCCCCGCAACCAAAGAAAACCTAGTCATTTCTAGTAATGACTAGGTTTTTTCTATTCTACGACTATTTTCTAATTCGCATTTAGTCGTGTTTAATTCACGCTTCCTCTTGCCTGCTGTATTGCCTTTCCACATTCAGCAAGTTGTTTGCGGGAATTGACACCAAGTTTTGAGTAAAGGTTTTTATTATGGAATTTCAGGGTGTTTTCTTTGATATTCAACATAACAAGAATTTCTTTTGTGGTTTTGCCTGAAACAAAACATTCGTAAATCTCCATTTCCCTCGCAGTAAGGGTCGGAAGCTGTTCAATAATATAATTACAATGCTCAATAAATTCCTGTGATACTTTCGTAAGTTCTTCCTTTACCACATCAGGCTTTCTTTCACTCTGAACCTTCAATGCTTCTATTATCTTCTCCTGCGTCTGTATAACAAGATAAACGCTGAGCAGAAAAATTTCAGTGATTATGTATGAAACAGAAAGAAACTCAAAATCAAATTTCACAAGTTGTTCAATAAGCCATACACATATGTTTACAAAAACCGAGACCAATACAATAATTGCGTGTGCGGTGGAATCAATTTTCTTTTTCGCTGTAGCATGGATAGCTGTTGTAAGCATCGTAACAAAATAACCCACAAGATAAAAAAGGTAAATGCTATGCCATGGACCGTATTCCTTATTAAGAACGCTAACACCGCCGACATATTCCAGCGAAACGGACTTATAATAAATATCAAGCCAACCCGGGCTTGCTGCAATCAGAAATACTACAACTGAAATTCCAATAAGGACCCCGCTGAGCCACTTTGGGTATTTTAATTTTGAAATTTTTTGTATAGCCTTAAGCATTGAAAGTGGCAAAAAGACTGAACCAAGATAAGATATGCGGTTAGCCCATAACGCCGCATTTAATGTTTTTGCCATGGCAAGCATCAGATAACCTATGTTTACAACAAGAACCGATGCAAAAAGGACATAAAACCATTTTTCCTTTTTCTTTATACCAAGTGAGTATCCTATCAGCAGAAAGAAAGCAAAAAATGTAGTCGCAACATATATAATTGTCATACTTGCCGTCTTGTCCCCAATCGGGGTGCAACCCGATACGAACACAGCCAGCGCAAGTAAAAAAAGCAGTAATAGGGATTTAAGCCTGTTCATACATTTCTCCTTAAAAAAGGTGTTTTTTTAATAAACCCACACCATTTTCCACACTTTTTGTCGCTTTTCTTAAATTTTTTACTAAACCCACACCAAAATATAACAAAAGTGTGGTGACATTAAATCAAATGCACACTATATTTATTATGTAGGGTTAGTGCAAAACTTCTGTCTTTAGAAAACAGATTAGATTGTGTAAGCCTGATAATTATATCACAAAAAGTTCTTTGAGTCAATCATTCGAACTTTGCAAACACAATACACACAGAAAGGAGCGAGCTATTATAAAAGAGAAATAATCAAATATAGTTTGACTCCAACCTGAACAAATTTTAAAAATGAACAAACGAGGTAACGAAAACAAAAAGAAAGGTGATTTATTATGAGAAAAAGAATTTTTGCAGCATTTTTAACATTATGTATGGTTTTCGCAGTAAGCTTTTCAGCACTTGCAAACTCCGTGAAAATTGATACAGATATTCCTATGATTGATGTAACTGAACTTACAGACGATTTGAAAAAAGATCAGAAGTTCACACTTGCAGACCCTGCTCCCTGGAACATTGACGAGCTTAAGCAGGTTGTTAATGTTAAAGATCCAAGAAGCGTTGCCGCTTATTTTGTATGGGCAGTTACCCGTATGGTAGATAATTATGACAATGGTATGGAAATGATGAAATACCTTTTTGCAGATATTGAGCCTTATGGAAGCGGTTTCACAGAAGGTGGTATGAGCGGAAAAGCCGGTTGGGATACATATATGAATGAAAGACTCAAGAGTAATGATTACAAGTGGCTTCCCAGAGCATATTTTGAAGGCGGTACAGGCGCTAATGGATTCCAGCCTACAAGACCCCTCACCCTTGAATTGTATTACAACAACACAAATACCGAAACAATAAATGCACAGACTTTTGACCAGTTTGGAAGACTTAACATAGTTTATTGGGTAAAGAGCCACGCGGCAGGTAATCAGGTAAATATCACAGTAAGCAAGTTTGATGGTAGTGATCGTTGGTATGTAACAAGCGGTACTACATCTGCAGCTCTTTTCTATGACCAACGCGGAGGAATAGACAATGCTGCAAAGAACCTTTTGAAAACTGCTCCCAACGATACAAGCACAGAGGCAGAGCACAAGAAGGCGTATGGTTCTGCAGAACCTCTCCCCTTCACAGATGTTAAGGATACAGACTATTACGCAAAAGCTGTTTCATGGGCATATAACAACAATGTAACACAAGGCACAAGTGCTACAACATTCGGCTCTCTTGACAACTGTACAAGAGGTCAGGTAGCTACATTCCTGTGGCGTGCGGCAGGCAGCCCTGAGCCCACAAGCAACAATAATCCGTTCAAGGATGTAAAATCAAGTGACTATTTCTATAAACCTGTTCTATGGGCAGTTGAAAAAGGAATCACTGCAGGAACTTCTGCAGACACATTTGCACCAAATGCAACTTGTTCCAGCGCGCATATTATAACTTTCCTTTATCGTGCTGAAGCATCAGGACGAAATGGTTGGTACGAGGAAGCTAAAAAATGGGCAACTGATGCAGGTATGCTTGAATCAACAGGAATTGAAGTATCCCCTGAAGAAAACTGTCCACGTGCAGCAGTTGTAACATTCCTTGAAAGAATGTATAACAAATAATCTTCAAAACAAATGACAAAGAAGGTATCTTAATTTTAAAATTAAGATACCTTCTTTTTTACCGTATAGGAAACCTGCATGTTTTTTCGCGAGTAACATTTGTCGATTTGAATTTTGGTCAGAACGCGAAATGGGTGAAGCGGCACGCTTCTTTTTTAGAGATGTCCCACTTTATATATTTTACAGAATTAGCAAGTACATGTTAAGAGATAGGTCATCAAAACTTTTACCGTCCTGAACAATTAATATATGTATTTTAATTTTCACCAAAGTCACAGAACACCTACAAATGTAAGTGTTCTTTTTGTTCCGGCGACGACCTACTTTCCCAGGCGGCTTCCCACCAAGTATCATCAGCACTGCAGAGCTTAACTACCGTGTTCGGAATGGGAACGGGTGTG
>JAZNLD010000089.1:0-3386 GCA_045578925.1 Clostridia bacterium | reverse complement strand
AGGAGGTTTTAGCCATGATGGAAAAAGAAAAGACAGAAAGACCTTTCAGAGCCAGAAAAGCAAAGAAAAAGGTTTGCCAGTTCTGTGTTGATAAGGTTACTGATATCGACTACAAAGACGTTGCAAAGCTTCGTCGTTACGTTTCAGAGAGAGCAAAGATTCTTCCCAGAAGAATTACAGGTACATGTGCTAAGCACCAGCGCCAGCTTACAAGCGCTATCAAGCGTGCTCGTCACATCGCGCTTCTTCCTTTCTCTGCAGAATAAGTCTAAAGAGAGCCCTTTCGGAATACATTGTTCCGAAAGGGTGTTTTTTTATGAAAAAATATTTGTCGCTTCTGATAATAAGTATCGGAATTATTATTCTTGTGCGTGTTCTTACCGTGCCGACAGCCACCGCTTTTTCGGATGCCGTAAGAAAAATGGGGTATGATGTTTCAAATGATCCTTATGAGGTTGTTGAATTCACAATCCCCGAAGAATTTAACGCAGTTTACGAGCGTTACAATAATCTCCTGAAGGAGGGCGGCTACGACCTTTCTTCATACAAAGGAAAAAAGTGCAGGCGCTATACATATCTTATTGAGTCAGAAAACGCGCGTGCTAATATAATAGTCTATAACGGGAAAATCATCGGGGGAGACATATCGGGAATCACACTTGACGGAATAATGCGTCCGATAAAAAGAATTGAAATAGAAAGAACAATGTGATAGAATAGATTTAACAAGGTTAAATCTATTCAGCTAAATTCGCGTACCGCGAGCTAAATGTGCTAACGCGCGCTAAATTACTTCGTAGCTAAATTGACCTTGCGGTCAGCTATAAGGTGAATTTAATTTAGCTGTTTCAAAGAAACAATTTAGCTATGGAGCTAAGCGGAATAATTAAGCTTTGAACGAAGTTCAAAATTTAGCTAAAAGAAAATAAACGGATGTGATGATATGGCAGAAAGCATAATGCTTGATAAAGCAAAGGATTTTGCAGTTGAAATTATAAATAAGTGTAAGCATATCAAGGAAACAAAAAGAGAAAGCGTATTAACAAATCAGTTAATGCGTTCGGGTACATCAATTGGTGCCAATATTCACGAATCGAAATATGCACACGGAACTGCTGATTTTATTTCAAAAATGCAAATAACATTGAAAGAATGTTATGAATCAGAATATTGGTTGGAACTACTTAATCGAACAGAGTATATTGATGATGAGCAATATAAATCAATAATAAATGATTGCGGACAAATTCGCAGAATGTTGATTTCATCAATTAACACTGTGAAAGAGAAAATAAAGTAGGGGTGATTGGATGAAAAGAGCATTATTAACTCTCATAACAACTGCTCTAATTGTATTTTTAGTGTCCTGTCAAACAAAAACAGTTACGGATGTAGAGCACACAATTGGATTTTATAATTTGTTTGGGGAAAGTATCGAAATAGTAACGAAGAACATAGACTTTGGTGATGTTCAAGGAGTAACAAAGGGAGAACAAACTATATATACATTTGATTGTGTTAATAATGACGAGGGATTCGTGAAAAAACAGCTTGTTTTTTATAATGATGTCTTAATGGCAGAAGAAACATATTTTGTTGATGTTCAGCAAGCGTATAATTATGCAAAAAAATATCGCAAGGATTTTGAACTCAACTATGGAGAAAAAGACACATATCCTAATGTGAGTTCAACAAATGCTGATTATTTTGATAATGTAAGCGGCGTTGAATATCTGAAAAATAATTGCGTTTATTATGAGGATTACACAGTTGAGGTAAGTAACAGTAGAAACGATAACCCTTGGTTAAATGACGAAAAAGCAGAAAAGATGTTAGGCGATATAAAGTATTCTCGAATAGATTTAAGATTGGAACTTAGAGTTAACAATTCTAACTCAGCTTCTGTCGGGGTTAAATATATTGTCATTCGATAGCTCTTTGCAGGCTATGATATAAATTATGATTAAGAAAGTGGCATCTAAATTGTTCACTGATTCTATAATAAGCCGCGACGAAGAAAACTTACACTTTGGAGGAAATTATGAAATATTCACAGCAGTTTAAAGAAAAAAAGGAAATTGTACAGTCAAAATCCGTAAGTGCAGGTTTTGACGGCTTTGTTGATTATATTGTAAAACCCGTAAAAACGCGTGCAGACGAAACAAGCTGCACATATTTTCCTACAATTGATCAGTTCGGTGAGAAAATAACATCGCTTGCAGGCCGAAGCGGAAACGTAGAACTAGTTTTCGAGAAAACCGATTTCGGCGGATGCGGACCTCACTATATAAACGGTCTTGCGAATATGGGGGTTAACTGCACCTGTATCGGTGCGCTCGGCTATCCCGAGGTGAATCCGATTTTTAATCTTCACGAAAATTGCAAAACCATAAGCGTAAGCGAACCCGGTTATTCATACCTTTTTGAGTTTGAAGACGGAAAGGTTATTATGAGTAATATCAAGGAAATCAGCCAGCTTACATGGGATGATTTAATTGCTCGTGTCAGCGTTGATGAACTTGTCAAATATTTTGAGGATGCCGATATTATCACTCTTGTTAACTGGAGTTATCTCGTTCATTTTCACGAGATTTATGAAAAATTCCTCGAAATTGTGATGCCTGAACTTAAAAAGAAGGACAGAAAGGTTTACATTGATATTGCCGATTGTGCAAAACGCTCTCCGGAGGAAATAAAGGCGGCTCTTAAAATGTTCGGTAAGTACAGTCAGTACGCACCTACATACCTGGGGTTGAACAAGAGTGAGGCTATGGTAATGCACAGCGTCTTGTGCAGGGGAGAGTATGAAGGCTCGCTTCCCACCGCAAGAGCGATCAAGGAATATTCGGGCATTGGCACGGTCATAATCCATCCCGTAGACAGTTCTGCCGCGGTGTACGACGGCGGGGAGGTTGAGGTTCAGGGCATACTTTGCGAAAAACCCAGGAAAACAACGGGCGGTGGCGACAACTTCAATTCGGGTTTCTGTGCAGGTCTTCTTGCGGGACTTGATGTGAAGAACTGCCTTGTAAGTGGCATGACAACATCATACCTTTATGTAAAGAATGGCAAATGCAACAGCTTTGACGATATATGCAAAGCTATGGAAATGTATGACGATTTAGTATGATTAAAAAGAAGCGTGCCGCTTCACCCATTTCGCGTCCTGACCAAAATTTAAACAGACAAATTCCACTCGCGAAAAAACACGCAATTTCATATACGGTTAAAAAGCCCGAAAGCGATTGCTTTCGGACTTCAGACTGTCGAAAAAGTCGGTTAAGCGCAAGCAAAATATAAAAATAAATATTTGTTTTGAAAGACTTGGAAACTTTCGGCAAGGCGATTAAAGCGAAAAAACACTATTAACCACATAATTAAAAGCC
>JAZNLD010000088.1:0-5386 GCA_045578925.1 Clostridia bacterium | reverse complement strand
ATAATATGAAACTAATCAATATCGGATTCGGAAATCTTGTTTCCGATGAAAGAATAATAAGCATAGCTCTTCCCGAAAGCGCCCCTGTGAAAAGAATTGCACAGGAAGCCCGCGAAAAGGGAATGCTTATAGATGCAACTTACGGCAGAAAAACAAAAAGCGTTATCGTAATGGATAGCGAACACGTGGTGCTTTCCGCACTCGCCCCCGAAGTGATTGCGCAGCGTCACGGAAGCTATGTCCCCGCAGAAGATACCGAAGTGGTTGATTAAAGGAGCTATGTATGAATAACAAAGGATTACTTGTAGTTGTTTCCGGACCGTCAGGTGCCGGCAAGGGAACAATCTGTCAGGAATTTATGAAATCGCACCCCGACTGTGCACTTTCAATATCTGCCACAACACGCAAACCGCGTGAAGGCGAGGTGGACGGCGTAAATTACTTTTTCCTGACACACGATGAGTTCAGAAAAAGAATTGACGCAGACGGATTTTTAGAACATGCCGTTTTCTGTGAAAACTATTACGGAACGCCCAAGGATGAGGTTCTTTCAATGATTGACAGCGGAAAGAATGTAATTCTTGAAATTGAGGTGCAGGGCGCACTTCAGGTTCGCAGTCATTATCCCGAAGCGGTATTCGTCTTTGTAATTCCGCCGACTATTGAGGAGCTTGAAAAAAGGCTCCGCGGCAGAGGTACAGAGTCTGACGAGGTTATTGAAAAAAGACTTGAAAGGGCAAAGGCTGAATTTGCATATATTCCCAAATATAACTACATACTTATAAATGATACAGTTTCAGATGCGGTTAATCGCCTTGACGCGATTATCTCTGCTGAAAAATGCGTAATGTCACGCAATTATAAAGGTATAAAAGAAAATTTTATAGAAAGGTGATTTAAAATGTTATATCCTGAAATTTCAAAACTTATGGAGGGTCTTGATTCCCGTTATTCACTCGTTGTAATGGCTGCAAAGCGCGCTCGCCAGCTCGTTCTTGATGCTGAAAGCGACAAGACAGTTTCACGCGCAATTGAAGAAATTGCTGAAGGCAAAATCAAGTGCGTAAAGGGTAGCGCTCAGGAAAGATTTTCCGAAGCTATCGCTGAATACGAAGCTAATAAGGAAGAAGCAGTAGAGGAATAATTATGATTGCTCAGGTTTATGTAAATACAAAAAACCTGAATATTGACAAACCCTTTGATTACATTATACCCAAGGAGTTTGAAGGGAAAGTTGCAGTCGGTGTCAGGGTTAAAGTGCCCTTTGGCGGCGGCAACATTCCCAAGGAAGCATTTGTTACCGAAATCAAGGATAAGAGCGATTTTTCTTCGCTTAAACCGATTCGCAGAGTGACAGATGAATTTCCTGTGCTTACAAAAGAAAGTATCAGACTCTGCTTTTATATGCGGGAGAGGTATTTCTGTACTTTTTTCGATGCGGCTTCGCTGTGCTTCCCTCCCGGAACTGATGCAAAGTTTGAGGAATGGATTTCCCTTTCCCACGCTTATTTTGAGAAAAAAGAACTTGTAAAAGGCGTTAAGCAGGAAATGCTTATAAGACTTCTCGAAGACAGTGACGGCAGTGCTGAAATGTCACAGATTAAGAACGTGCTTGGGAAAAACGCACGTTCAAGTGTGAATTCACTTATTGAAAAAGGTCTGTGCGAAAAAAGTTTTCGCGATAAAAGAAGAGCAAACGAAAAGACAGTCCGGCTCGCCTACTATTCGGGCGATGAGGATATTTCGTTCCATATTGAAAAACTTTCCAGGACCGCGCCGAAGCAATCGGCGGTGCTCGGAGTTCTGGCGGAGCACGGAAAATTATCCGTTCCCGACATAATTTCGGCGGCAAGCACTACGAGAAATGCAGTTGAATCCCTTTATATCAAGGGGCTTATAGACTATTGTGAGGTTGAGGTTCTGCGTAACCCCCTTGCAGATAAAAAAAGGCTTGATGTTGCACCCCTTTCACTTTCGGACAGTCAAAGGGCAGTTGCGGACGCAATTATAAAAAAAGGTCAGGGAACTTTTCTTATCCACGGAGTAACGGGAAGCGGAAAGACCGAGGTTTATATGCAAATCGCAACCGAGGCTATCCGCGATGGAAAGCAGGTAATTCTGCTTGTTCCTGAAATTGCTCTTACGCCCCAGATGACAAGCCGTTTTTACAACCGCTTCGGTGGACAGCTTGCAATCATTCACAGCGCACTCTCACTTGGCGAGCGCCTTGACGAATGGCACAGGATAAAAAGAGGAGAGGCAAGCATAATAATCGGTGCGCGAAGTGCGATTTTTGCCCCTTGTGAAAAGCTTGGTGCAATCATCATTGATGAGGAGCACGAACAGAGCTACAAGTCTGAATCCTCACCGAGATACCACGCACGCGATATTGCACACTTCCTTGCAAAAAGGCACGGTTGTCCGCTTGTTTTAGGCAGTGCGACACCATCGGTTGAAAGCTATCACAAGGCAAAGAGTAATGAATATACTCTCCTTGAGCTTTCTGAAAGATTTAACAAAAAACCCCTGCCCGAAGTTTTTATCGCAGATATGCGTAAGGAGCTTCGCGAGGGGAATAAAACCGTTTTAAGCAGACTTCTTGCAAGCGAAATACACGAAAATATAAGTAAAAAAGAACAGACAATACTGTTTCTTAACAGACGCGGTTACTCTACATTCGTTTCCTGCAGGGATTGCGGATATGTATTTACCTGCCCCGAATGTAATGTGTCGCTGACTTATCACAAAAGTAACAACACGCTTACCTGCCATTACTGCGGATATCAGGAAAACATCCGTTACACCTGCCCTGTGTGCGAAAGCACAAGGGTAAAGGATTTCGGCAAAGGCACACAGAAGGCGCAGGAGCAGATTGAAAAGATTTTTGAGGGCGCATCGCTTATCCGTATGGATGCCGACACGACAAGCGGGAAGCGCGGTCACGAAAAAATTATTGATAAGTTTGAAGCGGAAAAAACAGACATTCTGCTTGGAACACAGATGGTTACAAAAGGTCTTGATTTTGAAAATGTCACCCTCGTCGGCGTGCTTGCGGCAGATGCATCGCTCAATGTTGATGATTTCCGCGCGCAGGAGAGGACATTCAACCTTATAACGCAGGTCTGCGGAAGAGCAGGTCGCGGGGAGATAAAAGGTCGCTGTGTAATACAGACCTATGCCCCCGAAAACCCGACGCTTCTTCTTGCGGCGAAGCAGGATTACAAGGCTTTTTTTGAAGAGGAAATTCAGTTCAGAGAGGAATTTTTATATCCGCCTTTCTGTGACATAATAAATATAACGGTAACATCCTCGCGCAAAGAGGAGGCGGAAGCCGAGGCGCAGAAAATCGCGCAGGAGCTTCGCGTATCGCTACGTGCGTTTGACGGATGGTCACTTTTCGGGCCATCACCTGCTCCGCTCGGAAGACTTCAGGGGCGCTGGCGCGAAAGAATATGGCTTAAATGCAACGCGGATGATGAATTTATAAAAACTATCCGCGCGTGCATTTACGAAAAGAGTAAAAGGGGAAAAGAAGATTTGTCGGTTGTTACCGACATAAACCCCTATAATATGAGTTAATTGTTGTTGTTATTATCACACAGTAATTAAATCGCACTATGGGGGACGGGGTGTTTTTTGTAAGCCGTAGGCGTAACAAAAATGACCTGTCCCCAAGCAAGAAAGACGGGGTGTTTTTTGTAAGCCGTAGGCGTAACAAAAACGACCTGTCCCCAAACAAGAAGGACAGTTGTACAGTTTGGGGACGGGGCAGTTTTTGTTGCATCTGCGTTTTACAAAAATATCCCCCCGTCCACGCAAAAGGAGAATTATTATGGCTATAAGAAAAATCAGAGAAATAGGCGACGAATGTCTTAAGAAAAAGTGTCGTGAAGTAGAAAATTTTGACAGCAAGCTTCACACTCTTTTAGATGATATGAAGGAAACGCTCCTTCTTGCAAATGGCGTAGGTCTTGCCGCACCGCAGGTAGGAATACTTCGCAGAGTCGTTATCATCGACCGCGGAGATGAAGGTATAATTGAGCTTATCAATCCCGTTGTAACACACACCGAGGGTTCTGTTACTGATACCGAGGGGTGCCTCAGCGTACCCGGAAAGGCAGGCGAGGTTCCCCGTCCGCAGAAAGCTACCGTTAAGGCGTTTGACCGCAACGGCAACGAAATTGAGTACACGGGCGAAGACCTTTATGCAAGATGCATCTGTCACGAATGCGACCATCTTGACGGTATTTTGTATGTGGAAAAGGCAAAAAATATTTTTGACCTGAACCTTGAAGACGATGACGAGGAGTAATTCTATGCGCATATTATTTATGGGAACACCCGAATTTGCCGAAAAGTCACTCGCGGCGCTTATTGAGGATAACCGCGATGTAGTCTGTGTTATAACACAGCCCGACAAGCCCAAGGGACGCGGTTACGAAATGGCTATGCCTGAAGTTAAGGTTTACGCGCTCGAACATAATATTCCCGTTTACCAGCCTGAAACACTTAAAGACGGTGCTATTCTCCCCATTTTAGAGGAATATACCCCTGATATAATAATCGTTGTGGCTTACGGAAAGATTCTTCCCGAGTACATTCTCAATTTCCCGAAATACGGATGCGTGAACATTCACGGCTCGCTTCTTCCAAAATACCGTGGCGCAGCACCCATTCAGCGTGCGGTTATTGACGGCGAAAAAGTCAGCGGTGTCACAAGCATGTATATGGAAAAGGGACTCGACACAGGCGATATGCTTATAAAGAGAGAACTTTCTATCGGCGAAACAACTACTGCAGGCGAGTATCACGATGCGCTTGCAATTCTGGGGGGCAAGGTGCTTCTTGAAACCATTGATGCACTTAAGGAAGGTAGTATCACCCCTCAGAAGCAGGATGACACTCTTTCAACATACGCGCATCAGCTTTCCAAGGCAGAGGGCGAAATTAACTGGAATAATACAAACGAAGAAATTTATAATAAAGTAAGAGGGCTCAATCCCTGGCCGAAGGCATACAGTTTCCTCGGCAAGAAGAGATTTGTCGTTGATTTTGTTTATAAATCAGAAAAATGCGGAAATCCCGGTGAGGTTATTGAGGCTGACGAGAACGGAATTGTAGTTGCCTGCAAGGAAGGTTCGGTTATTATAAAAGACATAAAAATAGAAGGCAAAAAAATGATGCCCGTTGCAGATTTCCTGCGCGGACACAAAATTGAAAAAGGAACTCTTTTAGGAGGAGCTTGATAATATGTTCGGATACTACCCTTATTATTATATGGACAGCGGTTATTTACTTGTTCTTTTAATGGCGATTTTATCAATGGTTGCTTCGGCACGTGTTTCGTCAACATATAAGAAATATTCAAAACAGCTTACTGCAAAAG
>JAZNLD010000087.1:0-3465 GCA_045578925.1 Clostridia bacterium | reverse complement strand
TTAAAGCGAAAAAACACTATTAACCACATAATTAAAAGCCTATAAAACTGCAGTTTTATAGGCTTTTAATTATGTGGTTAATAGTGTTTTTTCGCTTTAATCGGCTTGCCGAAAGTTTCCAAGTCTTTCAAAAGAAATATTTATTTTTATATTTTGCTTGCGCTTAACCGACTTTTTCGACAGTCTGAAAGCACCGTGGAAACGGTGCTTTCTTTGTATTGGGGACGGGGGATTGAAGTGCTCATCGCCTCATTTGCTGGTGTTCTTTTGTATTGGGGACGGGGCAGTTTTTGTTACGCCTATGGCTTACAAAAACATCCCCCGTCCCCAAAAGTGCAGTTTAATTACCATGTGCGAACATAATTTTTAAAAAAACGCTTGACTTTAGCGCGGTAGAGTGGTAATATAATAGCACACTAACAAAAAGGAGTTTTTAAAATGAAAAAATTATTAGCACTTACACTTGCACTTATGCTTGCAGTTACAATGTTTGCTGCTTGCGGCGAAAAGAAGGCTGCTACAGATCTTGAAAAGGTTACAGAAGCAGGCGAACTCGTTATCGGTTACACAATTTATGAACCCATGAACTATCTTGACAAAGACAACAACTTTGTTGGTTTCGACACAGAATTTTCCGAAGCCGTTTGCGAAAAGCTTGGCGTTAAGGCTAACTTCGTAGAAATCAACTGGGATACAAAGTTCGTAACACTTGACGCTAATCAGATTGACTGTATCTGGAACGGTATGACAATTTCTGATGAAGTTAAGCAGAACTGTGATGTTTCAAAGGCATAGGTAAAGAACGCTCAGGTTGTTGTTATGAACAAGGATGCTATTGAAAACTACAAGGATGTTGAAAGCCTTAAGGCTCTTAAGTTCGCTGCAGAAGCAGGCAGCGCAGGCGAACAGGCTATCAAGGACAACGGTCTTGATGCAAACTACACACCCGTAGCACTTCAGACAGATGCTCTTCTCGCTGTTAAGGGCGGTCAGGCTGACGCTTGTGTTATCGACATCACAATGGCTAAGTCTATGACAGCTGAAGGTACATATTCAACACTTGGTATTTCTCTTGAACTTACAACTGAAGAATACGGTATCGGCTTCAGAAAGGGTTCTGACCTTACTGCTAAGGTTGATGAAATCATCGACGAGCTTAAGGCTGACGGAACACTTGATGCAATTGCAGAAAAATACAATCTTAATCTTGCATTCTAATATCAATAAATACTACAAAAACGACCAAAGAAGGCAGAGTTAATTCTGCCTTCTTTGTGCCGAGAAGGAAATTTTAAAATGTCTATATTTGTTTCAGTTACATTGAGTCTTCTTGAAGGACTTGCAACTACATTTAAAATATTTGCGTTGACGCTTCTTATGGCACTTCCTTTAGGACTTATCATATCTTTTGGCTCAATGAGTAAAATCAAGATTATAAAGTGGCCCATAAAAGCTCTTATCTGGATTATCCGCGGAACTCCGCTGATGCTTCAGCTTATTGTATTCGGTTTCGGCCCCGGTCTTATGGGTATTGAGGGAATGGACACATTTATCGCTGTTATGATTGCGTTTGTGCTTAACTATTCCTGTTATTTTTCCGAAATTTTCCGTGGCGGTATCGAATCAATCAGCAAGGGGCAGTATGAGGCAGGTCAGGTCCTTGGCCTTACCAAGTCACAGATATTCTTCAAAATCGTGCTTGTGCAGGTTATAAAGCGCATTGTTCCGCCTATGAGTAACGAATTCCTTACTCTTGTTAAGGATACATCTCTTGCAAACACCATTATGATTTACGAAATCACATGGAACGCGAAGAGATTTATGAACAGTCATCATATCTTGTGGCCGCTGTTCTATTCAGGCGTATTCTATCTTGCATTCTGCGGAATACTTACCCTGATTTTCGGCTACATAGAGAAAAAGCTTGACTATTATAAAGGATAAGGTGTGCAGATGAGTATTCTTGAAGTTAAAAATATAGTTAAAAATTTCGGTAAAATACAGGTTCTTAAGGGCATTGATTTTTCTATGGAAAAGGGCGAAGTTGTTGCAATTATCGGTTCTTCCGGTAGTGGTAAGACAACACTTCTGCGTTGTATAAATTTCCTTGAAGACGCTGACAAGGGTCAGATTTTCGTTGATGGAAAA
Organism: Clostridia bacterium; assembly: GCA_045578925.1. GTDB lineage: Bacteria > Bacillota > Clostridia > UMGS1883 > UMGS1883 > UMGS1883. Next base: position 1,317 of record JAZNLD010000087.1, on the reverse strand, counting down.
TGCATTTACGACGGTGAAAGCGCTGAAACACGCACACCTTCCCAGATTCGTGAAAATCAGCTTAATTTCGGACTTGTTTTCCAGTCTTTTAATCTGTTTCCGCAGTATACCGCGCTTGAAAACGTAACTCTTGCGCCGAAATTACTTGCGAAAGAACGCCCCGACTACAAGGAAAAGAAAAAAGAAATTTTAGAGGAAATTGAAGAAAACGCAAAAGCGCTTTTAAAACGTGTAGGTCTTGAAGACAGGATGCAAAACTATCCCTGTCAGCTTTCGGGCGGTCAGCAGCAGCGTGTTTCAATCGCGCGTGCGCTTGCATTAAATCCCAAGGTTTTATTCTTTGACGAACCGACAAGTGCGCTTGACCCCGAACTTACGGGCGAAATATTGCGCGTTATCCGTGACCTTGCAAGCAAGGATGTTACAATGGTTATAGTAACACACGAAATCGGTTTTGCAAGAAATGTCGCAGACCGCATTATCTTTATGGCGGACGGCGTGGTGCTTGAGGATGGTACTCCTGAGGAAGTTCTTGACAATCCAAAGAACGAGAAAACTAAGCATTTCCTTAGCAAACTTAACGAAAATTAAGAGGAATTGATGTCATGACAAAGTCAAAAGATTTTAATGAGTTATATAAAGCAATACTTTCCCTTGAAAACGAGGAGGATTGCAGACTCTTTTTTGAGGATATATGCACAATAAAAGAGCTTGAAACAATGTCACAACGCCTTGAGGTTGCAAAGCTTCTTTCAGGTGGTGCGACATTCAACGAAATCGTTGCCAAAACAGGCGCTTCAACCACCACTATTTCACGAGTCAATCGCTGTCTGAATTATGGCGATGGGGGATACAGGAAAGTAATAGACAAAAAATAAAAAAGGGACGATAATCGGCACCGAATACAAAACGCAAAGAAGATAGAGTAAAGTGCCTTTTATAAAAACACTTTGCAAAGCGCTTTTAATGGCTGATGAAGGAATCCGCATTTTGCGGATTCCTGTTTTTTATGCGTTTTGTTAGGCGCAAACTTCCCCTCTCGCTGTACCTTTGTACAGCTTCGGGTAACCCTTCGGGTCAGTTTACACCTTCTGCACCAATTCTTGTCCCTTTTACAATAAAAGCGGAAGTTTTCACAATGAAAACCTCCGCTTCATACTTTGCGATAGAAATTTGTCAGTCTGTTCTACCAACAAGATAATCAATCGTTGTGCCGAACAAATCTGCTATTTTTATCAATATATCAATTTTGGGTTCGCGTGTCATCAATTCATAATTCTGATAGGTTTTTTCAGTAATATCGCAATATATGGCAAC
>JAZNLD010000086.1:0-6343 GCA_045578925.1 Clostridia bacterium | reverse complement strand
TGTCCTGCGAAGCTCGGACTTTCCTCATCAGTATAAAATACTGCCGCGACCGTTCAGATTACTCACAGATAGTTAGTGTATCATATAATTTTATCTGTGTCAATAAGGGGAGATACCTCCGCCTGACTCACAATCATCTCAAGATTTTTGCCAAATGCTTTTAACAAAGCTTCCTTAATTATATACGGCGCAATCTTCTCGCTGTCAAAATGGCGCATCTCAATAAAATCAGTAGTGTCATCAATTTTAAGTGCGCACATCTCGTGGTGTTTAAGGTCGCCCGAAATATAAACGTCAGCACCGAGAGATTTTGCAATATCTACAAGCTCTCCGCCGCCACCGCCGTTGCAGACCGCAACGGTATTGATTTCTTTATCTTCGGTAAATGTGGAAAAAAGCTTTTCTATGCCAAACTCTTTCTTAATTCTGTCGCAAAGAGATTTTGCAGTAGTGCCTTTTTCTGTTTTGCAAAGTCGACCTAAATTGCCCTCAAGATTTGAAATCGGGGAGAGGTCAAGCATCTGACAAACAGTATCGGTAAGTCCACCAGGCGCACTGTCAAAGTTTGTGTGCGCGCTATATATGGAAATACCGTTTTCAAGAGCGAGCACAAGCATTTCACCTGCATCGGTATCATCGTTTACACTTTTTATCGGATTAAATATAACGGGATGATGAGTGATGATAAGCTCTGCTCCTTTGTTAATTGCTTCCTGCACCACGAACTTGTTTGCGTCAAGGCACAAAATCGCTTTCGAAACTTCTTTGTTACGCCTTCCGACAAGAAGCCCGATATTATCAAAATCCTCCGCAAATTCAGGAGGGAACTTATTTTCAATTACATCTGTTATTTCGGAAAGCTTAACCATTTTGCTCCTCCTCTAAAAGTTTTTCGTATTCGTTTTTAAGGTAAACGAAATAATCTTTCTTTTCGCTCTTGTTATCTTTCATGCTATCAAGTACAGTTGTTATTTCGTAAAGTCTGTAACGCAGATAATCGTAAAAGAGGGGAGGCCTCTTTGCTATCAGCACGGGGCCGATTTCTTTCTCAATCTCGGAAAGATTCGCACTTTCCCCACGCATAACAAGCATCGCGGCATACATTTTCCGTTCTTCCTTGCAAACAGCTTCGTCACAGATTATGTAGCCGTGCGTGGAAAGGTATTCGCGAAGATGCTTATGCGCTGTCTGCATCTGAAGTACAAAGTATTTGCATCCTTTTTCATTTTCAAGAATTTCGGCAATAGTTTCTCCGCCCATTCCTGCAATTATCGCGCATTCAACTTCTCCAACACCGATTTTTTCAAAGCCGTTTGAAAGGCGGGCTTCAATCTTGTCCGAAACTTCAAAAAGGGCAAGATTCTTCTCCGCCTGCATAAGCGGACCTTTTTTTATATCAGCAGCTATTATTTTTTCAGCTATACCTTTCTTCGCAAGATAAATTGCAACATACGCGTGGTCAGTGCCAATATCGCACAACGACCGGCACTTCGGTACGAGATCAGCAATCATACGAAGTCTGGGTGTAAGACTCTTTTCAATATTTAACATAAACTCACCTTATAAATTTACTGTGGCAAGAAATTGCCACAGTAAAAAATCAGCAAAGGTCAGCTACAACCTTATTGATTACTTTGCCGTCAGCCTTGCCCTTAAGCTCAGCCATAACTGTTTTCATTATCATACCCTTATTCTTGGTTGCGATAACATCGGCATATTTTTCAAGAAGAAGTGCCTTGATTTCTTCTTCGCCCATCTGTGCAGGAGCATATTCCTTGATGATTTCGTAGTTTGTGGTATATTCTGCGATAAGGTCTTCTCTTTCAGCAGGGCAGGTGTCAAGCTGTTCCTTTGCTGATTTAAGTTCCTTGAGAATTACCATATCTGTTATTTCCTCTGTGATGTTGTCACGTGTGCCATTATCAATAGCATACTTTTTAACTGCTGCGATAAGAGATGAAATAACATTCTTTCGCACCTTTTCGCCTGATTTCATAGCGGCAATCATATCTTTTTGTAACTGTTCAATTGTCATTTATATCAATCCTTTCAATTTGGCATCAGACCACTGTCTGCCATACTTACAAATTTTTCTGTGGATACGGAAATAATATGATCAATTACTTCAATATCCATTCCTTCTAAAATATTACAAAGCTGCGCTGTCAGCACTCTGTCATTTTCCGAAGCATACGCACCCGATGACGGATGATTATGCGCGAGAATTACTGCTGAAGCATTGTGCTTGAGTGCACAGGCAACAACTTTTCGGGGGTGAACATTTGCCTGCGATACAGTACCTTCATCAAGAATTTCAAAAGCGAGAACACGCCTTTGTGTATCAAGGCATATTATCGCAAAAACCTCACGCTTTTCGCAACCAATCATACTGCACACGAACTGACCTGCATCCTGCGAAGTCTGTATAAATTTCTTTTCTCTTGCTGAAAGCGATGTGTAATACCCTGCAAGGGCAGGAATCATCTTAATCAGCGTTGCCGAATGTTTCTTTATCCCCTTAACCTCGCAAAGCTGCTCTACAGATGCATTGAATACGGCGTTTGGAGTCAGGAATTTATCAAGCAACATATGTGCAATCGGATTCACATCACCTTGCGGAATCGCGTAATAAAGTACCATTTCAAGCACTTCGTAATCGGTGAAAGCATCAAATCCTTCTTTAAGGAATTTTTCTTTCATACGGTCACGGTGATTTTTATGAAGCTGTGGTGTTACTGTATCATGCATAAAAACTCTTCCTTTGTTATAAGTGCATTAAGTGCATCTACAAGCGCATTCGTGGAAATACCCGTGGGGATGTCAAGACTTCTGCACAAAGACGCACGCGCGGCGGCACTTTCCGCGCCGCCGTACAAGCCTGCATCGTATAAATCTGTTTTTGTTATTTTATCTGTATGTGTTTCATCACTTGTGTATTTTGAAAGTATTTCGGAAAGAACCTCCTCCGATATACCTTCAACACCGAGCTTGCCCTCTTTCGAGGCTGTGCTCTTTCTTTTTTCCTTGCCGAAAATTTCAGGGATATATGCCTGCTTTATTTCGCCCTCATCAACAAATGACTTGATATGGTTTCTAATCATAAATCCTGCCCTGTCTGAATCGGTCAGAATCAATAGTCCGCGCTCCTTTGCAAGTCTTTTTAAAAAATTACGCTTTTCCTTGTCGTTGAATACGCGGAAACCTTCAGTTGTGAAAATAGGCGAGGAGCAGATGCGTTCAAGTCGCATCTTGTCATATTTCCCTTCGACAATAATTGCTTCCTTTATATTTATCATCAGTTCGTTTCAATAAGTCCGTAGTTTCCATCCTTGCGGCGGTAAACTATATCTGTTGTGTTTGTCTGTGCATTTTTGAATACGTAGAATGAATGATTAAGCAGATTCATCTGCAGCACAGCTTCCTCCGCACTCATCGGTTTTACCTGATGAGTCTTTGTCTTTACAATTTTGATTTCATCATCATCTTCTTCAATCGCATCTGCAAAAAAATCAAAATCCTTTGAAACGCCTGCGCGAATTCGCTTTGCAAGGCGTGTTTTATTTTTTCTTATCTGGCGTGTGATAGAATCAACAATATCGTCTGCCGCGTTGTAGATTTCCTCATTGCGCTCTTCTGCGCGGTAAATCATGTCGGCTGTGCGGATTGTAACTTCGACAATCATCTTGTCTTTTTGCTCGCTTACCACAATGTCAGCGGAGGCCTCGTCATTGAAGAACTTGCCCAGCTTGTCAATTTTTTTGATGAGCATTTCCTTCTTCTCATTGCCAAGTTCAACTTTTCTTGAATAAATGTTAGTCTTCATATATGACCCTCCTTAAATTGGTGTAATAAGCCGAGAAAGAGGTGCTATATGTACCGACTTTGTCGGCTTCCTACAGAAGAGATTATCTCTTCTTACCTTTATTATACTATATAAATTGCCAATAGTAAATAAATTTTTGAAAAATATGTACAGAAAGTGTGCAATACTACGTTCGGACACAAGATATTGTGCTTTTTTGTGTTAAGTTTATGTTACAAAAGGTGGTAAAAACCCCTCTAAACCGCTATATATAGGCAAAAATCGGCATTTTCGCAAAAATGCTAAAAAACACCAATATATTGTTATTTTCTATTGACAAAGCAACTATATGTTGTTATAATTAGTGTACACGACTTTGATGACTAATATTTTGGAGGGAGAATTATGAAAATAATAAAAAGAAGTGGTGCAGAGGTAACATTTGATGCCGAGAAAATTATAATCGCTGTTACCAAAGCAAACGAAAGCGTAGTTCCCAGTAGCAGAATGAGTGCCATTCAGATTAAGCGTATTGCGGAAGATGTTGAAAGTGCGGCTGCAAATATGAACCGTTCATTAAGCGTGGAAGAAATTCAGGATATGGTCGAGGATCAGATCATGAATCAGCGTGCGTTTGATGTAGCCCGTCGATACATTACATATCGTTACAACCGTGCACTTGTTCGTAAATCAAACACGACTGATGAGCAGATTCTGAGCCTTATCGAATGCAACAACGAAGAAGTTAAGCAGGAAAACTCCAACAAGAACCCTACTGTTAACAGCGTTCAGCGTGACTATATGGCAGGTGAGGTTAGTAAGGATATCACAAGAAGAATTCTTCTTTCTCCCGATATTGTTGCTGCACACGAGCAGGGCATTATTCATTTCCACGATGCCGACTATTTTGCTCAGCATATGCACAACTGTGACCTTGTAAATCTTGAGGATATGCTTCAGAACGGCACAGTTATCAGCGGTACTATGATTGAAAAACCGCATAGCTTCTCAACTGCTTGCAATATCTCAACACAGATTATTGCACAGGTTGCATCATGTCAGTACGGTGGTCAGAGTATTTCTCTTACACACCTTGCACCTTTTGTTGACATCAGCCGTCAGAAAATCCGTAAGCAGGTTGAGGAAGAACTTGCTCTTATCGGCGAAACATACGACGATGAAAAGATTGCACAGATTGCTGAAAAGAGACTTCGTGAAGAAGTTAAAAACGGCGTGCAGATGATTCAGTATCAGGTTGTAACTCTTATGACAACTAATGGTCAGGCTCCTTTCGTTACAGTATTTATGTATCTTAACGAAGCGAAGAATGAGCAGGAAAAAGCTGACCTTGCACTCATTATTGAAGAAACACTCCGCCAGAGATACAGAGGCGTAAAGAATGAAAAGGGTATATGGATTACCCCTGCATTCCCCAAGCTTATCTATGTTCTTGAAGAGGATAATATCCACGAAGACAGCAAATACTATTACCTTACAGAGCTTGCTGCAAAATGTACTGCAAAGCGTATGGTTCCCGACTATATCTCCGAGAAGATTATGCTTCAGAACAAAATTGACAAGAATGGTGAAGGACATTGTTATACTTGTATGGGTTGCCGCAGCTTCCTTACACCCTTTATTGATGAAGAGGGTAAGCCCAAGTATTACGGCAGATTCAATCAGGGTGTTGTAACAGTAAACCTTGTTGACATCGGTCTTTCTGCAGACGGAAATATTGACAGGTTCTGGGAAATCTTTGACGAGAGAATGGAAATCTGCCATCGCGCACTTCAGGCTCGTCATGACCGTCTTACAGGTACAATTTCAGACGCAGCTCCCATTCTCTGGCAGCATGGTGCACTCCTTCGTCTCCCCAAGGGCGAAAAGATTGACAAGTATCTCCACGGAGGCTACTCAACTCTTTCACTCGGCTATGCAGGACTTTGGGAATGTGTTTACAGCCTTAACGGAAAGAAACTTACAGAACCCGGCGGCGAAGCGCTCGGTCTTGAAATCATGAAGAAACTCAACGAGTACACTGCAAAGTGGAAAGCTGAAGAGAATATTGACTACTCACTTTACGGAACACCTCTTGAAAGCACAACTTATAAGTTTGCAAAATGCCTTCAGAAGAGATTTGGTATCGTAAAGGGTGTAACTGATAAGAACTATATCACAAATAGCTATCATGTACATGTAACAGAGGATATTGATGCGTTTGACAAACTTGCTCTTGAAGCGAAGTTCCAGGCACTTTCTCCCGGTGGTGCAATCAGTTATGTGGAAGTTCCTAATATGCAAAATAACCTTGAAGCCGTTATTTCAGTAATGAAGTTCATCTACGATAATATTATGTATGCTGAACTTAATACAAAGAGTGACTACTGTCACGAATGTGGTTTCGACGGCGAGATTGAGGTTAAGGAAGACGAACACGGCAAGCTCGTTTGGTATTGCCCCAGCTGTGGTAATACAGACCAGACAAAGCTTAATGTAGCTCGTCGTACTTGCGGATATATCGGAACACAGTTCTGGAATCAG
>JAZNLD010000085.1:0-17840 GCA_045578925.1 Clostridia bacterium | reverse complement strand
CAACAAATTCAGCTTGACAGAGTTGATATTTAGCCGAACTGCATATGTAGTTTAACTTTTCGATGACTAATTCTTGACATTAGCGTCTTTTTATGATAGTGTATTTTGTAGAAATTTGTTGAAAGGAACGAAGCAAATGAAAAAATTTATAGCTGAATTCAAAGAGTTCGCACTCAAGGGTAATATGATTGACCTTGCTATAGGTATGATTATTGCTACATCATTCAACGCAGTTGTTAAGTCTATCGTAGACGACCTTCTGATGCCTGCATTCGCATTCATCTTTGGTAAGAGCGATTTTTCTCAGCTCGTTGCTTTTGCAACATACGCAGAAGACGGTACTCTTACAGGCGGTATTAAGTATGGTATGTTTATTCAGAACATAGTTAACTTTGCAATAATCGCTTTCTCTCTGTTTGTTATGGTTAAGTTAATCAACAAACTCAAGAACCCCAAGCCCGTTGTTGAAGAGGAAAAGGTTGAAGAACCTGCTCCCAAGCCGGACGACATCGTTCTTCTTGAAGAAATCAGAGACTTGCTTGCAAACAAGTAAAACAGAACAAAGAAACCTCCGCATCACTGATGCGGAGGTTTTGTTTTTATTGTATAGGAATTTGCGTATTTTTTCGCGAGCACCATTTGTCAGTTTGAATTCTGGTCAGGACGCGAAATGGTTGAAGCGACACGCTTCTTTTTTAGTTTTCTGCTTTTTCCATATCCTTTTCACGGATTGCGTTACGCTTGATTTTACCGTTAAAGGTTTTGGGAAGCTCGGCTACATATTCCACGATTCTGGGATATTTGTAGGGAGCAGTATTTGTTTTGACATAAGTCTGAAGCTCTTTTGTAAGCTCGTCTGAAGGTTCAAAGCCCTTAGCAAGAACGATTGTTGCCTTTACCGCAAAACCACGGATGGGATCGGGTACACCTGTTACGGCAACTTCGCTTACTGCGGCATGTTCTAAAAGAACGCTTTCAATTTCAAAGGGTCCGATTCTGTAACCTGATGATTTGATAACGTCGTCGTTTCTTCCGACATAGCGGAAAAGACCGCGTTCATCACGATATGCAGTATCACCCGTATGATAGAAGCCGTCGTGCATAGCTTTCTTGGTATCTTCTGCGCTGAAGTTGTAAGTATCAAGAAGACCGCAAGCCTTTCTGTCACGGCTTAATACACGGATTGAAATTTCGCCTGTTGTACCGCGGGGACAAGACTGATCCTCACTATCAAGGATATGAACGTCAAAACCGGGAACGGGAAGTCCGATTGCACCGGGAACGGGTTCTGTCCAGGGATAGATAGTTGCGATACAAAGAGTTGTTTCAGTCTGACCGAAGCCTTCGTAGATTTTAAGACCTGTCGCCTTGAGCCAGCTGTTGTAGATTTCGGGATTGAGAGCTTCACCCGCTGTACAACAATGCACAAGAGATGAAAGGTCGTATTTTTCCACATCGTTTTGAAGCATCATACGATACATTGTGGGCGGTACGCAGAATGTTGTAACCTTGTAATCCTGAAGCACACCGAGAATGTCGGCACCGTCAAATTTGTCAAAATCATAAACAAGAACTGCAGATTCGCCGAACCACTGACCGTAGATTTTACCCCAGAGTGATTTAAGCCAGCCTGTATCAGAGATAGTGAAATGAAGTCCACCATCTACAACTCTGTGCCAGAAAACACCTGTCATAATATGACCGAGGGGATATTTAAAGTTATGTGTGATGATTTTCGGATAACCTGTTGTACCTGATGAAAATGCCATAAGCATAGTATCATTTACAGTAGTATCTTCATCACCTGTCGGACGCTGCCACTGGTCGCTTGCCATTTCAAAGCCTGCTTCAAAATCAATCCAGCCTTCGCCTGCATCCTTATGCTTGGTAACAAACTTTAAAATAGGATGATCGTACTGATCCTGCATTTCGTCGAAATATTCGGTAGCGCTTCCGTCACCTGTTATTACAGCCGCCTTGATGTTACCAACATTACAGCGATAAACATAATCCTTACCTTTAAGCATATCAGTTGCCTGAACTACAATCGCACCGATTTTATGAAGACCGAGGATGCAGTACCAGAAGAAGTAGCTTCTCTTAAGGGTGAGCATTACTGTATCTCCCTTTTTGATACCCATATACTTAAAGTAGTTTGCAGCCTTGTTAGAGTTCAGCATCATATCACGGAATGTAAGACGCTTAACCTCGCTTTTATCGTTTGAAATCCAAACCATCGCGAGTTTGTCGGGCTTTTGGGTACCGAGCACATCAATTACATCGTATGCAAAGTTGAAGTCATCGCGATATTTGAGTGTATAGTTTGTCTGTGCATCCTTGAGAGAAAGGAAGTCATCTCTTGACGCACCGACGAATTTTTCATATATTGCCATACCGGCATCTCCTCCAAATAAGCCAATGGGAGTCAAACCCCATAAGCCTTAAACTTGATTAATTTGCACAATTTCAACTTGTTGTCCTTGAAAGGCAACAAGCCTACCTTCGTCCTCCGCATTGAAATTGTTCTAAATTTCTCTGCGTTTAAGGTCGAAGAGTTTTAAAAGAGAAAATTTTGTTATAAGACAAAGAAAATTCAAGAATAATACGGTTGTATATTTGAAGAATTTTCTGCAGTATTATGCAAAATTTTCCTTTCCAAACCTTATGTGGCTTGGCTCACATTGGCTTGTTGTCATTTCATAACTACGGCGATAAACTGAGCTTCTTCGTTGCCCATTGCCTGAACAGCGTGGGGAACGCTTGAATCAAAATAAACGCTGTCGCCTTCTTCAAGCTCATAGGAAATGTCACCTATGAAAAGTTTCATTTTGCCTGAAATGACATAGTTGAACTCCTGACCTTCATGGCCATGCATTACGGGAGCTGTCTTATCAGGAGTAATTGTAACCAGAAATGGTTCTCCTTTTTTATTTCTGAAGGTGTACGCCAGATGTTTATAGTCGTATTCGTGTTCACGCTTTACGCTGTAACCCTGACCCTTTTTAACCATGCTGCACATTGAAAGTGTCGGCTGATCTCCGCTAATAAGGTCAAGAACGTCGACGCCGAGAATTTCTGCCGCATTGTAAATAAAGCTGAATGAGAAATCCATTTCGCCATTTTCATATTTTTTATATGTTTCTACGTCTTCACCAAGCTTCTGCGCCATTTCTTCGATTGAAATTTCAAAGTCGTCGCGAAGCGAAGCAAGACGCATTCCGATATCTTTTATCTGTGTATTCATAGCTATACCTCCTTTTGTTTGGGGACAGGTCAATTTTTGTTACGCCTACGGCTTACAAAAATGTCCCCGTCCCCCTAAATGCGAAATCAATATTCCATACCGAGTTTTACTGCCTTCATATTAAGGTCAAACATATTCTGCTTTGTAGGAGGAACAACCTTCTGCATTGCTTTTTCAATGTTTTCTTCGGGAATGATACCACTCTTTGCAATCATATGACCAATCATAATCATATTTGCAAGACCTGAAAGACCTTCGTCAGAAGCAAGCTTTGTAGCGGGGATGTAGTATACTTCTACATCATCGCGTTCAACCTTTCTGTCGATAAGCGAGCTGTCAACAAAAATCTGTCCGCCCTTTTTAGTTTCGTTTTCATACTTATCAAGAGAAGGAAGGTTCATCGCAATAAGAATATCGGGATTTGATACAATGGGTGAATCTACTGCGCTGTCGCTGATGATGATACTGCAGTTAGCAGTACCGCCACGCATTTCAGGACCGTATGAAGGAAGCCAGCTTACTTCCTTACCGTCGATAAGACCTTCGTATGCAAGGAATTTTCCTGAGAAGAGAATTCCCTGTCCGCCGAAACCGGCAATCAATATTTCTTTATTCATAGTAAATTCTCTCCTTTCTTATTTCTCTTCAGCGTACTTATCTTTATATACTCCCAAGGGATAGTAGGGAAGCATATTTTCTTCAAGCCAATTAAGTGCCTTATCAGGAGCAAGACCCCAGTTTGTAGGACAGGTTGAAAGAACTTCAACAAGTGAGAAGCCCTTGCCATCAATCTGGTTCTGGAATGCCTTTTTGATAGCAGCCTTTGCCTTCTTTATGTTAGCAACATTATTTACTGCAACTCTTTCAAGGTATGTTGCGCCGTCTACCTGTGAAAGCATTTCACATACTTTTACGGGGAAACCTGCCAAAGATGTGTCACGACCGTAGGGAGAAGTCTGTGTCTTCTGACCGGGAAGTGTTGTGGGCGCCATCTGGCCGCCTGTCATACCGTAGATTGCATTGTTTACGAAAATTACTGTGATGTTTTCGCCACGAGCTGCACTGTGAACTGTTTCTGCAGTACCGATAGCAGCAAGGAGACCCACACCCTGATATGTGAATACGATGTTGTTAGCATCGCTTCTCTTAACACCTGTTGCAACAGCCGGAGCACAACCGTGTGCTGCCTGAACCATATCACAGTTGAAATAATTGTATGTAAATACGCTACATCCTACAGAAGCAACGCCGATTGTTCTACCTGTAACGCCGAGTTCATCAAGAGCCTCTGCTACAAGACGGTGAATAATACCGTGTGTACAACCGGGGCAATAATGGAGAGTGTTTTCTGTAAGTGCTTTAGGTTTTTCAAATACTACCATTAGTTTTTACCTCCGTTCGCCTCATAAATTGTATTAAGGACATCTTCTGTTGTTGTGATCATACCGCCTGTACGGTTGCAAAGGAGAACTTCCTTCTTGCAACGGATAGCAAGCTCGATATCCTCAATCATCTGACCCATTGAAAGTTCAACGCTGATGAACTTGTTAACCTTATCAGCAGCTGCATTAAGAGCTTTCTTTGGGAAAGGCCAAAGTGTGATAGGACGAATCATACCAACCTTGATGCCTTCTTTTCTTGCGATGTCAATAGCATTCTTTGAAACACGGGATGCTACGCCGAATGCTACGATACAGATCTGGGCATCGTCCATAAGGTATTCTTCGTACATAGGCTCGTTTTCTTCAATTGTCTTATATCTTTCATAACGCTCAAAGTTAAGCTTTTCAAGTGTTTCAGGCTGGATGTAGAGAGAGTTTACAATGTTGGGCTTTCTCTCACCCTTTGTACCTGTAAGAGCCCATGACTTATCGTACTCGTTAACTTTACCTGCTTCAAGAGAAACGGGTTCCATCATCTGGCCCATAGTACCGTCAGAAAGAATCATAGCGGGCATACGGTACTTTTCAGCAAGGTCAAATCCCTTGAATACCATATCTACCATTTCCTGAACGCTGTTGGGAGCAAGTACGAGAAGATGGAAGTCACCGTGAGAACCACCCTTTGTAGCCTGGAAGTAGTCTGACTGTGAAGGCTGAATACCACCAAGACCTGGGCCGCCACGCTGTACGTTAACTATAAGGGCGGGAAGGTCACAACCTGCAAGGTAGCTGATACCTTCACTCTTAAGGCTAATTCCAGGAGAAGATGAAGATGTCATAACTCTCTTACCTGTAGAAGCAACACCAATTACCATATTGATAGCTGCAATTTCACTTTCTGCCTGAAGGAAAACGCCACCTTCAGTCTTGGGCATTTTCTTTGCCATATAAGCCGCAATTTCTGTCTGCGGAGTAATAGGATAACCGAAGTAATGCTTACATCCTGCCATAATAGCAGCTTCTGCAATAGCTTCGTTACCTTTCATTAAAACTTTATCAGCCATTTTTTCTTCCTCCTTACTTCTCAACTGTGATTACACAGTCGGGGCACATTGTTGCACAGAATGCACAACCGATGCACTTATCCTGCTCTTTTACTTCAGCGGGATGATATCCGCGCTTGTTGAGGTCGTCTGAAAGAGCAACAATCTTCTTGGGGCAAGCAGTCACACAAAGACCGCAACCCTTACACAAATCTTTATCAAAGGTTACTTTTGCCATAATTATCAAATCCTTTCTGCCCAGCTTTGTCTTACATAAAGGTCAATGGGCATTAAATTCTCTATTTTATCCTGCAGTTCATCATACAAATCGCGTCTGACGCAGGTCATCTTTATCGGGATTCCTGCTTTTTCAGAAACTTCGTTTGCATATGAAAGCGAGGATACAACATCGTCCGCGCTTGTATCGTCACCGATATTAGAGTCATTTACTATCGCGGTAAATTTCATATGACACGCATTTTCAATTTCCGCCATAATTTCAAGAGTCATATCGGCATTTCTTGTAAGCGGACGGTATTTGTTGATTACAAAAAGAAGTTCGTAGTCGCCGTCTTCTATTATGCCGTCACTATAACGACCAAGTGCAAGCGCACCGCGGTCATCACCGCCGACATCAATTACGCATCGCTGATTTTTATTATGTAACATTCCGTAAGTTTCTGCAGGAAGAGCAGGAACGTCGACGTTACTGTTTGCAAATTCCGAAGATATAAGTTTTATACCATTATCGGCAAGTGCTGACATTGAATCCTTTGTCCTGAAATAAGGATTCACTATATCAAGGTCGGCGATTGCAACATCGCCACCCTGATTTTTAAGCCATAGTGCGTAATTTACTGCGACATTTGTTTTTCCGCTGCCATAGTGGCCGCTGAAAATTGTAATTCGTTTTATACTTCTACTGTCCATCCCATATCATCCTCTCGCTTGCCCCACTGGATACCTGTGAGTGTGTCGTAGAGTTTCTGGCTTACTTCACCGATTTCGTTGTTGTTGATAATCATAACATCGTCAACATAACGAAGCTTACCAACGGGAGAAATAACAGCTGCTGTACCTGTACCGAAGCATTCTTCAAGCTTGCCTTCCTTCTGTGCTGCGATAAGTTCTTCAGCGCTGATACGGCGTTCTTCAACCTCAAGGCCCATCTTCTTACAAAGTGCAATTACACTGTTACGGGTAACACCGGGAAGGATGCTGCCGTTAAGCATGGGAGTAACGATTTTTCCGTCAATCTTGAAGAAGATGTTCATAGCGCCAACTTCTTCGATATATTTTCTTTCAACGCCGTCAAGCCACAATACCTGTGAGTAGCCGTCGTCGTGAGCCTTAACCTGTGCAATAAGGCTTGCAGCGTAGTTACCGCCAGTTTTCGCAAAGCCCATACCGCCCTTAACAGCTCTTACATATTCGTCTTCAATCCAGATACCAACGGGAGCAAGACCGCTTTCGTAGTAAGCACCGCTTGGAGCGAGGATGATGATGAACTTGTAAGTCTTGGAAGGAGCAACGCCGAGGAATTCGTCAGTTGCAATGATGAAGGGACGGATGTAAAGTGATGTGCCGTCTTCTGTGGGAATCCAGTCTTCATCAACCTTTACAACAGCCTTAACAGCTTCTACGAAATCTTCAACGGGAAGCTGGGGGATGCAAAGACGGTCGTTAGTGTCGTTTGTTCTCTTTGCGTTCATGTCAGGACGGAAAAGACGAACCTTTCCATCAACGCCCTTGTACGCCTTAAGACCTTCAAACATTTCCTGACCGTAGTGGAATACCATTGCAGCAGGTGACATTACAAGATCCTGGAAGGGAATAATTCTTGCGTCGTGCCATCCCTTACCTTCAGTATAATCCATTACAAACATATGGTCTGTAAAGATTTTACCGAAACCAAGCTTTTCGCCCTTGGCAGGTTTTGCCTTTGGAGTAGTTGTTTTCTCAATTTTGATGTTAAGCATATATATAACTTCCTTTCAAAAATACTTACTTTTTAAGTCCGATGCGCTCAATAGATTCTTCGCGCATCTTGTACTTCAGGATTTTTCCTGCAGCATTCATGGGGAATTCGTTTGTGAAGATAAAATAACGAGGTACTTTGTGGCGGGCAATTGATGCATAACCAAATTCCTTCATTTCTTCTTCGCTTGATTCTTCGCCCTTGTGAAGAATTACCCACGCGCAACATTCTTCGCCGTATCTTTCATCGGGCACGCCTACAACCTGAACATCACGAACCTTGGGATTGGTAAGGTAGAATTCCTCAATTTCGCGCGGGTAAAGGTTTTCACCACCGCGGATAATCATATCTTTAAGTCTGCCTGTAATTTTATAGTATCCGTCCGGAGTTCTGCATGCAATATCGCCTGAATGAAGCCAGCCGTCTTTGTCAATTGTCTGCGCTGTAGCTTCGGGCATTTTGTAGTAGCCCTTCATAATATTAAATCCGCGTGCTACGAATTCGCCGCTCTCACCGTCGGGTAGCTCCTCACCTGTTTCAGGGTCGATGATTTTACATTCAACACCGGGGAATGCACTACCAACAGTTTCAACACGATGGTCAATATCTTCATTAACTTCACCCATTGTACAACCGGGAGAAGCTTCTGTCTGGCCGTAAACGGAAATGATTTCACGCATATTCATTTCGTCTGCAGCGCGGCGCATAAGGTCTGCAGGACAGTTAGCACCTGCCATAATTCCTGTACGGATATAACTAAAGTCAGTTTTTGCAAAATCAGAATGATTGAACATTGCAATAAACATTGTCGGTACGCCGTTGAAGCATGTAATATGCTCATCATTCACACACGCAAGCGAGCTCTTGGGTGAGAAGTACGGCATCGGATAAAGTGTTCCGCCGTGTGTCATTGTGGATGTCATTGAAAGTACCATACCGAAGCAATGGAACATCGGAACCTGAATCATCATACGGTCAGCTGTGGATAAATCCATTCTGTCACCGATTGTTTTACCGTTATTTACGATGTTTCTGTGAGTAAGCATTACGCCCTTGGGGAAACCTGTTGTACCTGATGTGTACTGCATATTACATACATCATCGGGCTTTACAAGTGATGCGCGGCGTCTTACTTCCTCCGCGGGAATAGGGGCGCTTCTGTTAAGCATCTGTTCCCATGTCAGACAGCCGTCCATAGAAAATCCTACTGTAACAACATTACGAAGGAACGGAAGCTTTTTAGAGTAAAGAGGATCGCCCGGTGTCATTGTCTTGAGTTCGGGGCAAAGCTCCTCAATAATTTCCTTATAATTTATATCCTTGCAGTCTTCAATCATTACAAGAGTATGAGTGTCAGACTGCTTTAAGAGATATTCAATTTCGTGAATCCTATACGCTGTGTTAACTGTTACAAGAACTGCACCGATTTTTGTTGTTGCCCAGAATGTGATGAACCACGCAGGAACATTAGTTGCCCATACTGCAACGTGGTCGCCTGCCTTTACGCCAAGCGAGATAAGTGCCGCTGCACATTCGTCAACATCGCGACGGAACTGTGCGTATGTTCTTGTATAGTCAAGTGTTGTGTACTTGAACGCGTACTGGTCAGGATACTTTTCAACCATTTTGTCAAGAACTTCGGAGAAGGTGCAATCAATAACATCATACTTTTTCCAGACGAATGTTCCTGTCTTACTGCGGTTATAGTAAACCTGATCGTATTCAATCTTCTCACGGGAGAGGTTTCCGATATAGTTTGCAAAGTGTGTAAGAACTATATCAGCGTCGTTAACCTCTTCATTCCATGCTACGCAGATGAATCCGTCGTAGTTGAGAGAAGAAAGAGCATTTATAAAGTTTTCTACGGGGAGGTCACCCTCACCGATCAAAACTGTTTTGCCGTCTTTCATATCGCCCATTCTTGCATATTTGATATATGCACCGAGCGACTTGATTGTTGTTTCTGCGCTTTCGCCTGCCTTGAAATATGTTTCACGCATATTCCACGCGGCACCGATTACTGCAGATGAGAAGTAATTTATAATATCAATTACATTCTCGGTTTCAGCAAGGTATCCTGCGGTTTCAAAAAGAATCCCTATATCTGCTTCTTCGGCACGCTTTATAGCCTTTGCAAGCTTTTCTGAAAGAACTTCGTTTGTAGTCTTTTTCTCAATACGAAGAATAACTCTTTCAATACCTGCGCTTCGCGCCATATCAATATATTTTACGATTTCATCGCCATTTGCTTCTTCTCTATCAATGCTGTAAGGATATACAAGAGCCGATACTGAAAGATTACGATTTACAAGCTTACGCTTTGAATCCGGAACACGGTCACTGCGAAGTATACTGTCGTGATGCTGTTTTCTTTCTTTTACTGCGTCGTATATCTCAAAACCTGCATAGCCGTAATCATAGGCATACTGACAAGTATCAAGGAAGGAAGCACGGCTTACATGCTTGGTTGAAAATGCGATTTTCATTTTATTCCTCCTCGAAAACTATTTTATTAAGAGCGTTAATGTATGCTCTGATGCTTGCTGCCATGATATCTGTTGAAATACCGTTACCGCTGTAAAGCTTGCCGTTGTTACGAAGTCTTACAATAGCGTTACCGAGCGCTTCCTTACCGTCTGTTACAGCCTGAATCTGGAAATCGTCAAGCTCGTAATGGAAACCGATGCTCTGCTCAATAGCGCGGAATACAGAGTCAACGGGGCCGTCACCTGTGCTTACACCTGAAAGGATTTCATCACCACGACGAAGTGTAATCTGTGACATTGAACCTGTAAGGTTTGAACAGTTTGTTGTATAACTCTCAATATGGTATGTTGAAGGAGCTTGCATAGCATAGCTTGCGATGAGCGCTTCAAGTTCCTTTGCACCTACACTACCCTTCATTTCGCATACCTGGGAAAGTGCCTTGAAGACATTTCCGTTATCCTCGTCCGAAAGGTCGTAACCGAGAACTGCCGCTGCGTTTGCAACATCGGAAAGTGTGCTGTCAGAATCAAGAATAATCTGATTCTTTTCACTTACTGCTGATGTTTCATAGCTTTCGTGATTTATTTTGGAAATCATATCCTGAGTACTTGCATAAATCTTTGTATTGTCAAGAGCAGCTTCTATTTTGAGGTCTGCTCCACGGGACTTGATTACATTTGCAATCGCGCTCATTGAAAGTGCGTCGCCTTTGGTCATTGTGCATTTAAGACCGTCTGCACCTGCCTTTGCCGCAGAAACAGCACACGCAACTGCCATACCGATTCCGTTTGAAACCTGTACATAAACGGGAACATCTACATTTTCCTTAACCTTCTTAACGAGAGAAGCAATCTCTTCGGGGAGAGAAATACCTGCATCGTCGCAAAGAGTAACGAAAGTTGCACCGTTTGCTACGGCTTCTTTTACTGCCTGAATGAGGAATTCCTCATCAGCGCGTGTTGCGTCAAGTGCTGAAAATTCAACATCTGCACAAAGTTCTTTTGCCTTCTTGGTAAGAGCGGCAATTTTAGTAATCATTTTATCAGTTTTTACGTGATATATATACTCCATCTGCACTGTCGACACGGGAAGTTCAACCTGAAGACGGGGGTTTTTTGCTTCCTTGATGCTTTCCCACGCGGTTACACATTCTTCTTCAGAAAAGCCTACGGGGATTGCAACTGTACTATTCTTCACATTCTGTGAAATAGTTTTGTTTATAATTGAATCTTCTCTTACATTCTTTATTGGAGCTAGTTCGATGGCATCTGCACCCAATGTATCTGCACAAGCTGCAATAGCGGTCTTTTCTCTGAATAACAAAGAAACTCCGCGGTCCTGCGCAAGTTTTTTAAGTGTGATGTCTGTAACTTCGATTTTTCTCATAACTAATACTCCTTCTACGATTATAATAAGATTGCAGATCAAACAAAAAGACCTGCGGCACCACTTGCCGCAGGTCTTAATAATGCACATATAAATACATTTTCTTTAAGCCATACTTACACACGACAAATAGCGCTATTCTTACTCTGCTTTGTAATTGCTAGAATAATAATAGCGATAAGGAGAAGTATGTAAGCTGTAAAGAAAGCTGATGTACTCATACCTATAACCTCACAATTCTTACGCATTAGTATAATAGCAAACAAAGTTAATGTCAATATTTTTTTGTTCTATGATAATTTTCGTTATGTTTTATTGCTCTATTAAGCAAAAAACAAGATTTTTTCACATAAATTCGATTATCATTTTCATTTCTTCCTTCGCGTCGGTTATCGCGCGAAGAAGCTGATCGTTTTTCTTTTCCTGATTGGGACAGGTGTTTATTGTCGCAAGTGCGTTGTACACGCACGCTTCATAAAGTTCCTTCGCATCAGGTGAGATTTCCTTTTTTTCAGAAAGCGACTTCTTAAGCTTTTCAAGAAGTTCAAGACCCGATTTCTCATTAAAATTCAATTCTATAAGTGTTTTTTCCGCCTGAGCTACATAACCCTGCAGAATTTCTTTCGCTTTTTGCATAATTACATTTTTCCTTCAAGTTTCTTGATGCGTCTTATATCCTCACCCAGAAATTCAAAAATTGAAAATCCGCCCGTGATTCGTGACGAGATTCTTTCATTATATGTATCACGAAGCATATTTCTGTTGAGGTTTGTTGAAATTATCATTTTTCTGCCCGAATTAAGACGGGTGTTAATAATTCTGAAAAGTTCGGCACATGTAAACTGTGTTACGAACTCGCTTCCGAGGTCGTCAAGTATCAGAAGCTCACAGTCACTGATTTTCTTTACAATGTACTGCGCGCTTTCGTCAACCGGTCGTCCGAAATGCATATCTTCAAGTATCGGGAATAGTGCATTTGAGCTGATGTAAAGCACATCTCTTCCTTTTTTAATAAGCTCATTTGCGATAGCTGATGAAAGGAATGTCTTGCCAAGTCCACAGCTTCCGCAGAAGAGAAGATTCTCCCCTGTTTTATCAAAATTCTCAACGAATGATTTACAATCGTTTAAAATTGCCTTCATATTTTCTCGCGGAGAACAATCGTATTCTTTTACATATTCATCGCTGTAATATGAAAGATCAAAGTTATCAAATGTATGACCTGTAAGGTTTTCGGAAAGGTTTGCCTCACGAAGTGCAATTGCGGTAATTTCGCTTTGCAGACAGGAGCAAAGTTTTCCGTCTATAAAACCGTTATCGTCACACTTTGCACAAAACGGCGGAACATCAAGATAGTTACTTTCAAACCCAGCCTCAACCAAAAGACGATTGCGTTCTTTTATGAAAGCCTTGTTTTCTGCCATTATACTGCTTGTGGCTTTTTCACTGTCACATTCACCGCTTGCGATGAGATTAAGCATTCTTATACCGAAGCGATCAAGGTTTTCTTCAATTTCCAGAATTTTCGGATTAGCGGCAAAAACCTCGCGTCTGCGGCGTTCGTTTTCACGACGACGATTTGCTTTTCTTTCATCTATAATGGCGGTAGCTTTTTCGTATATACCCTGCAAGGAATGTCACCCTCTCAGTTTTTTTGTTTTTGCAGTCGGAGTTTGCGCTCAAGTGCTGCCATATCGTCGAGCTGGTATCCGCTGTTTTTAACTCTGCCTTTGGTAGTTGGAGCAGACTCTTTTTCTGCGATTTGAGAAACTGTCTTTATACCCTTTTCAAACCATGAATTCAAAATTGAATTCATATAAGGCATTGAAAGTTTTCCGGTGTTGGTAATCGTCCTTTCATAAGCGTTTTTAATCATTGCCTCGCTCATTGAAAATACGCCTACCCAATGAGATATGTAATTTCTTTCGGTCTGTGAAAAATCGCGGTCAAGACCGAAAATCTTTTTGCATTTTTTTATCATGTTTATTTCTTTATTGAGGTTATTTAAGACCTTCGTCGCTTCACGAAGGGTTGTTATTCCCTGCTTGTGCCAGTTTTCAGCGACCTTTTCAATATAAGAAAAACTTGTTTTGTCAAGTGTTACGCAGTACTCAAGAAGAACGATTACGATTTCCTGAGTCATGGAATATTCCTGCATAAATGTATAAAGGGATGAAACCTCACGCTGTGAAAGCGGTTTTTTGAGAAGTTGTTCTGCCATTGTAACGGTTTCTTTCATTTTTGGGTTGATGCCCATCGCTTTCGAGATTTCTTTCATAGAAGCTGTTTTTACAGTTTCTTTTTCAGCTTCCTTTTCAGCAGGTGCAGTTTCTTCTTTTGCAGTTGCACCGGGCATAGGGTCAAAAACAAGAACTCCCTTACCCTCACTATGTACAAGGCCTACTCTTTTCCAGTAGCGCCACGCCTTGCTGACATCGGTTTCAAGAATATCAAGCGCCTGTGCAATTGCCTCGTTTGAGATATCTGCTTCGCCTTCGTAACATTTTGCAAGACCGTAGAGGTAAACTTTCACATAGGTTGCGTTTGCACTTATCATATATTTATTTATAAATTCCAATGGAAGCGGAACTGACTTACTAAAATGCACAAAGCTTGCCATATATGTTTTTCCTCCTTGTTTATTTTTCACCGCTGCGAAGCTAAAATAGTCAGTCAAAAATTCACTATTTATAGCCGATGGACATACTTTCACATTTAGAGTCATTATATCATACTTTTTTTTAAATGTACAGTATTTTTGAGCTAAAAAAGTGGTTTTTACTCATTTTTTATACAAAAAAAGACCGTTCCGAACGGAACGGTCTTTAAATTAACTAAATTAGTTTGTGATAACCTTTTCAGTTTCCTTGTCAAAGAGATGAATCTTTGCAGGATCAAGAGCAACCTTGACTGTTGTGTTAATTGCAGCTGTGCTGTCGGGCTTAACACGAGCGATGAAGTTGATGCCATCAATAACAAGGTAAAGATATGTTTCAGCACCCATCATTTCAGTAACTTCTACATCTGCATTTACAACGCTTGAAGCATACTTTTCAAGAGATTCTGCATCATCATACATATCTTCAGGACGGATACCCATACATACAGTCTTACCAACATAATCCTTAGCCTTTGCAGCCTTGTCAGCTGTAAGAGCAATCTTGTTAGAACCGAACTTAGTGTAAAGAGTACCGTTTTCTTCAATGATTTCTGCATCACTGAAGTTCATCTGAGGTGAACCAATGAAGCCGGCAACGAAGATGTTGCAGGGATTGTTGTAAAGGTTCTGAGGTGAATCAACCTGCTGCATGATACCATCTTTCATAACAACGATTCTTGTACCCATTGTAAGAGCTTCTGTCTGGTCATGAGTAACGTAGATGAATGTTGTCTGAAGTCTCTGATGAAGCTTTGAAATTTCAGATCTCATCTGTACACGAAGCTTAGCATCGAGGTTTGAAAGAGGTTCGTCCATAAGGAATACCTTGGGTTCACGAACGATAGCACGACCAAGAGCAACACGCTGACGCTGACCACCTGAAAGAGCCTTGGGCTTTCTTTCAAGAAGGTGTTCGATGTCAAGGATACGAGCTGCCTCGTGAACTCTCTTGTCGATTTCATCCTTGGGAGTCTTACGAAGCTTAAGACCGAATGCCATGTTTTCGTAAACAGTCATATGGGGATAAAGAGCGTAGTTCTGGAAAACCATCGCGATATCTCTATCCTTGGGAGCTTCGTCATTCATATACTTTTCGCCGATGTAAAGCTCGCCTTCGCTGATTTCTTCAAGACCTGCAATCATTCTGAGAGTTGTAGACTTACCGCAACCTGAAGGACCAACAAAGATGATGAATTCCTTGTCTGCGATGTCAAGTGAGAAATCAGAAACAGCTGTAACGCCACCGGAATATCTCTTATAAATGTTTTTGAGCTGTAAACTTGCCATTTTATATGACCTCCTAAAAAATAAACGCAATTATCAAAATTACACTACTAGTATTCTAACACAACATATGGATTTTTCAAATACCTTCATTACACAAATTTTTCATTTTCTTTTGTAAACATTGCACAACTTTTCGACTTCTTCTGCCGAAAGTTCTCTGTAGCTGCCTTTTTCAAGAGTTTCATCAAGGTAGAAATCTCCGTATGCAAGGCGTTTTAAGTACACCACATTGCTGCCTATTGCTTTTGCCATCCGCTTTATCTGGTGGAACTTGCCCTCGGTTATTGTGAGATTTATTTCATTATTCCCCATCCGCTGAACCTTTGCAGGTTTTGTGACACATTCACCAATATCCACTCCGTTTTCAAGGAGCGAAATTTCTTCGTCGGTGATTCTTTTTTCAAGGCGCACAAAATAGGTTTTTCCCACGTCTTTATTGGGGGAAAGCATATTATGTGCAAGCTGGCCATCATTTGTGAGAAGCAAAAAGCCTTCCGTATCAATATCAAGTCTTCCTACGGGGAAAAGCGCATATCTGTCGTAAGACGGATCAAGAAGGTCTAAAACTGTTTTCTTTCGTCTGTCCTCGGTCGCACTTATGAAACCATCGGGTTTATGAAGCATAATGTAGACGAATTTTCTGTAAGCAATTTCTTTCCCGTCAAGCAGGAGGATTTCATGCTCCGAAACGGAGAGTGCAATATTTTTTACAACCTTGCCGTCACGCATTACGCGTCCTTTTTTTATGGCGTTTCGCGACTCGCTTCTTGTCATTGCCGCACCATCGGATATGAATTTGTCAAGACGCATGGCACTACCTCCTTTTGCGGTTATTTTCCAAACATTTCAAACAATTCTGAAATGTTATACACATAATAATCCGCAACAGCTTTTATATCATTTATGCAATCTGATGATGCTTCGTCAAATACTCCGCACACATTAAGCCCTGCTGTTTTTGCCGTTTTCAAAGCATTTAAATTGTCGTCGAAGAAGATAATTTGTCCGGCAGGCTTTCCTGATTTCCCGGCAATTATTCTGTATAATTCCACATCGTTTTTCGAGGTTTCAAAATCGTCGCTTGACCATATGTTCGTAAAAAGCTCTCTTATTCCAAGCCTTTCAAGGCATGGGTCAAGCAAAATATGCGGGCAAGCAGTAAGAATACTGAGCTGTGTCCCTGTTTCCTTCAATTTTTCAAGGGTTGATACAACATCCTTTTTAGCCTCTATATTGTGCATATATTCAACATACACATATTCACCTATCATTTTTAATATTTCTTCTTTTGTTTCATTAACTCCTATGCTCCGGAAATATTCTGCAGTACCATCACTGCCCAGCGGAGTTATTATTCTTATAATGTCGTCTTCGTACTTTATGTTATACTTATCAAGTATCTTCTGCACTGCCGAAACATACGCCGGCATAGAATCTACCAATGTGCCGTCAAAATCAAATAAATAAGTATCGTATTTCACCGTAAATTATCCTTTCAACTGTCAGTCAACAAGTATGAGCGCAATAAATGTCAGCATCTCGCTTCCTGTGTTTTTAATCGCGTGACCTTCACCTGAAGGGGTAAGTGTCACCATACCCGGAGTTATCTCAACCTCGTTTCCGTTGTCGTTGTAAATTCCCTTTCCAGAAAGGATAAAGAAGCTTTCACTTTCCCCGTTATGAGTATGATACTCAACCTCTTCTCCGGGTTTTACCCGAACCATCGAAAAAAGTCTGACTCTGGAATCTTTTATATCAAAATCAGCAAGGTTGGTCTTGAACATTTTTTCCTTGCCGTCGCTGTTGAATTTTGTTTCTGTTTTAAGTTGGCTCATTTCTTTATACATATAGTATCTCTCCGTCAATCAAATTCCTTCAGATTTATTATATCACAAAAAAAGTCCGAAAGCAATCGCTTTCGGACTTTTTCAGTGAGTCGATAAACCTATCGGCACGCTGACAGACGAGGAAAAAGGAAGGTGAATTTGTTCAACGCGAACTCGTCGGCGTACGAGGGTACGGTAGAGAGCGCGTTGGACAAAAGCAAGCAAAAGCCTATAAAACTGCAGTTTTATAGGCTTTTAATTATGTGGTTAATAGTATTTTTTCACTTTAATCGGCTTGCCGAAAGTTTCCAAGTCTTTCAAAAGAAATATTTATTTTTATATTTTGCTTGCGCCTAACCGACTTTTTCGACAGTCTGAGGAAATCGTTTAGAAAAAACGATTTCCTTTTTTACCGTATAGGAAATTACGTCTTTTTTCGCGAGTGGAATTTGTCTGTTTAAATTTTGGTCAGGACGCGAAATGGGTGAAGCGGCACGCTTCTTTTTTATTATTTTTTGATATGTATGTCTACAATTGAAACTCCGCCT